>JAYFQW010000036.1 GCA_034926675.1 Clostridia bacterium
GTCTCGCAGGTCGTTTATAGCCGCTGATGAGGCTCCGTGGTTCTCAAGATTCTGGTCCCGCAGGCTGTCAGTGTCGGCCAAACCAGCATTGTCGCGCGATCAATGCGACTCAAATGGACATTGACCATCGGGTCAGTGTCCATTTGGTCGACATTGACGGTCCGACTCCCGCGGTCGAGGTTCGCGCAGGTCCCATAGCGCGCGCGGGCGATTTCCGAAAACGCGTCTAGCTGCAAGTCAGCCTCGCCACATTATGCCATGATCCCGCCCTCTCGCGCGCAGTGTCGCCAATCTCGCCGGAACGCGCGTTTGGAGGGTCTCAATGCTGGTTTCATCGACATGATCGACGTTTCAGTGTCGATTTCATCGACATTGACCTCCACACTCCGGGGTTCAAAGGGTTGAAGGTTTTTTCAGCCGATTAGCAGGCCTGCAAATGGAGATTGCTTCCGTTACGGCCTGAATTAGTCGGATAAGGTCTGGAACGGGCAAGTGATCGAGCAACTGGTAAGTCAACTCACCGACAATCTGACGGAACTGGTGTGCGTGGCCGATCCGGCTAGCGGGCAAATAAGCCTTTAGCTGGTCATTCCCCAAATGCCTGGTTGCCATATGTTACATGCGGAACGTGAGCTCGATTGCGGGAGTCGTACCGTTAATGTCGAATTGAGCAGCATTGAGCGCGCGACAATGCCGGTTTGATCGACAAGGAAGGTGAACGCTGGTCGGTGTTGAAGTATATTGTGTACACTCGTGACTCTAGGGGTGATCAATTGAGCACTCGACGCATGGTGTTGGCGGCTGTTTTTGCTGCAACGATTGCAGTATCGGCCTTTGTTGTGATTCCGATTCCGGGAAGCCCTGTTCCATTCACAATGCAGGTGCTAGTGGTGCTGCTCGCTTCGGCGGTGCTCGGATCGAAGACTGGATTTGCATCAGTGCTCGCCTACCTGGCAATCGGTGCACTGGGGGTTCCGGTCTTCTCTGGCGGCAGAGCAGGGATCGCAGTCCTGGCTGGACCGACCGGCGGGTATCTGTGGGGGTTCCTCCTGGCGTCAGCCGTCGTGGGTCGGATCGCTTCTGGCACTGGCTCTGTGGCTGACTTTGGCGCCGGTGCTGGCTCCGATGCTGCTTGCAGTGCGAACTCTGACCGTTGGCGCATGTTGCTGGCTATGTCCGCGGGGATTGCCGTCATCTACGTCTTCGGCTGGGTGCAGCTGGCCATAGTCGCAAACATCGGGTTTGCGAGGGCATTTACAGTGGGAGTTCTGCCGTTCATACCCTTGGATCTTGCCAAGGCGGCTGCAGCAGGGTCTATTGCACTGAGGGTTCGTAGGGTCACTGAATCCGCGAGAGCGTCTATGTCGCTGTGACGACTGAATGAGCATGCCAACGTTGGGGGGATGGCTGAATTGCAGAAAGAGGATCTCAAGATCGCGCACAGTCGGTGGAGAGGCGTGACCTACACCAAAGTGGTCTCCAAGTTTCCCGAGCGGAAGGCGAGGTTCGAGGGCAGCTCTGGTATTGAGGTTGAGCCTCTGTACACCCCTTTCGATACTGAGAACACTGATTATCTGGAGAACATAGGCTACCCCGGGGAGTTCCCGTTTACCCGCGGTGTGCAGCCTACGATGTATCGCGGGCGCTTCTGGACCATGCGGCAGTACGCGGGGTTCGCGACTGCAGAGGAGTCGAACCGGCGGTATAAGTACCTTTTGGATCAGGGCCAGACAGGGCTGTCCGTTGCATTCGACCTTCCCACCCAGATAGGGTACGATTCCGATAATGCGCTGTCCTTGGGAGAGGTCGGAAAGGTGGGGGTCGCCATCGACTCCCTAGCAGACATGGAGATCTTGTTCGGTGGGATACCGCTTGACAAAGTATCCACGTCGATGACCATCAACGCTCCAGCCTCTGTCCTGCTGGCAATGTACATAGCTGTGGCGGAGAAGCAGGGAGTAACTGCGGACCAGCTTGACGGCACGATCCAGAACGACATTCTGAAGGAATACGCGGCGCGGGGCACCTACATATTCCCGCCGAAGCCATCGATGCGGCTCATCACGAACATCTTCGAATATTGCTCCAAGAGCGTTCCGAAGTGGAACACCATCAGCATCAGCGGCTACCACATAAGAGAAGCCGGCGCCACCGCTGTGCAGGAAGTGGCGTTCACCCTGGCTGATGGCATCGCCTACGTGCAGGCTGCGGTGGATGCGGGTCTGGCGGTGGACGATTTCGCACCCAGGCTGTCTTTCTTCTTCAACGCCCACAATGACCTGTTTGAGGAGGTCGCTAAGTTCAGGGCGGCCAGAAGGCTGTGGGCCAAGGTCATGCGCGATAGATTTGGGGCCAAGAACCCCAAGTCGATGATGCTGAGGTTCCACACTCAGACCGCAGGCTGCACCCTCACTGCTCAGCAGCCAGACAACAACGTCGTGAGAGTTGCTATGCAGGCGCTTGCGGCAGTTCTCGGCGGAACTCAGTCGCTGCACACCAACTCTCGGGACGAGGCACTGGCTCTCCCAAGCCAGGATTCGGTTAGGATCGCCCTGCGGACCCAGCAGATCATCGCCTACGAGAGCGGTGTGGCGGATACCGTTGACCCGATGGCAGGCTCCTACTATGTTGAGTCACTCACCGACAAGATCGAGGCCGCTGCTGCCGGCTACATCAAGCGCATCGACGAGATGGGAGGAGCTGCCGCAGCCATAGAGCGGGGCTTCATCCAGAACGAGATCGAGGAGAGCGCCTACAAGTACCAGATGGAACTGGAGTCTTCCGACCGTGTGGTGGTGGGCCTGAACAAGTTCCAGATCACAGAGGCGCCTCCCAAGGGCCTCCTCAAGGTCGACCCGGCAGTTGGGGAGCAGCAGCGGGCGAAGCTTGCCGCGCTGCGCGGGAGGCGTGATGGGGCAGCAGTCGGCGTGGCGCTTGACGCCCTGCGCCAGGCAGCGAGTGGTTCGGATAACCTCATGCCGTACATCATAGATGCCGTGAAGGCGTACGCTACACTGGGCGAAATATGTGACACGCTGCGCGGGGTCTTTGGAGAGTATAAGCCCCAGGCGGCCTACTAGGAAGGGGGAGCGGGCGAGACATGGACAAGAAGATCAGAGTTCTCGTGGCCAAGCCCGGCCTGGACGGCCACGATAGGGGCGCGAAGGTAGTGGCGCGTGCCCTGCGTGATGCGGGCATGGAGGTCATCTACACAGGACTCAGGCAGACTCCGGATCAGATTGTGGCCACGGCCATTCAGGAGGATGTGGACGCGATCGCTATGTCGATCCTATCCGGCGCTCACGGTTATCTCTTCCCGCGGGTGATGGAGCTTCTTGCGGAGCGTGGGGTGGACGATATCCTGGTAATAGGGGGCGGGATTATCCCTGAGGAGGATATCCCTGCGCTTAAGGAATGCGGCATTGCTGAGATATTTGGCCCGGGCACACTCACATCCGACACGGTCAGGTTCATCCGCGAGAACGTCAAGAAGTAGGGGCGGTTTTCATCTATGAGCCACATCGATCTCGCGCGCCGCGCCATATGCCGCGACATCAGAGCGGTGTCGCGCCTGATGACGGTCTTCGAAAACAAGGCAGAGGGCTTCGAGGAGGCTTACGCCACCGTATATCCCTACACTGGCCGCGCTCACGTGATCGGCGTGACGGGCCCGCCAGGCTCTGGTAAGAGCACCCTCGTAGACAAGATCGTCGGGGGGTTCAGAGAACGGGGCAGATTGGTGGGAATCGTCGCAGTGGATCCTACCAGCCCTTTCACTGGAGGGGCGCTTCTCGGTGACCGCGTACGCATGCAGCGCCACTCCACCGATGACGGTGTGTTTATCCGAAGCATGGGCACAAGAGGGCACCTGGGCGGGGTATCCCGCGCAACCTCGGGAGCGGTCGATGTGCTAGATGCCGCGGGCTACGATTACGTGATAATCGAGACGGTCGGCGTCGGCCAGTCAGAGGTGGAGATTGCCTCCATTGCCGATACCGTGGTTTTGGTGCAGGTGCCCGGGCTCGGCGATGATATTCAGGTGATCAAAGCTGGCGTGATGGAGATTGGCGACATCTTCGTCGTCAACAAGAAGGACCGACCAGGTGTCGAGAGAACTGTGGCGGAGATCCGGGTCGCTCTCGAGCTCGGCGGCGACGGGCGCGCCGGCGGGCGCGGATCGGGAGGACATCACGGTTCAGCGGGATCCGCAACTAAGTCGAAAGCGGGGCCGGAAGGGGAGTCCGCGTCCGCGTCGGGCAGTGCGCCGGGTTGGCGCCCTCCGATTCTTCAGACAATGGCAGAGACGGGCGAGGGTGTGCCTGAGTTGTGCGCCCAGTGTGATGCGCACTTCAATGCCATGGAGAGTTCCGGGGCCCTAGCGGAGCGACGGTACCGGCGGGCGCGCACAGAGACCATGCAGATCACTTCGGAGCGTATATGGAGAGGCCTCGAAGACGATCCACATGCGCTTCAGGCTGCGGAGGACCTAGCGTGGAGCGTGGCGCGGCGGGCTACTGATCCGTACGGAGCTGCGGAGGCACTCTACAGGATGCTTGTGGGATAGGAGGGACATGATTTGATCAAGTCGGTTGACCATATCGGGATTGCAGTCTCCGATCTCGACGCGGCCATAAGGGTGTACACCGATACCCTAGGCATTGCACTGAACGGCGCCGAGACTGTGCCGGAGCAGAAAGTGAGAGTGGCTTTTCTCCCAGCGGGAGAGACTGAGATCGAGCTTCTCGAATCGACAGATCCTGAGGGCCCCATCGCCAAGTTCATCGAGAAGAAGGGAGAGGGCATCCAGCACATCGCCTTCAGGGTGGATGACATAGATGCTGCTCTTGAAGAGATGAAGGCCAAAGGCGTGCGTCTTATCGATGAGAAGCCTAGATACGGGGCTGGAGGTGCGCGAATCGCGTTCCTGCATCCTAAGTCCACTGGTGGAGTCCTCATCGAGCTATGCGAGAGGGAAGGGGAGAAGAAGTAGCATGATGAGAAATGGAAAACTGATCACCGCCGCTATTGCGGCGACCTTGGCCCTACTCGTGTTTGCCGGGGCGTGTTCTGCCCAGGTAGGCGCGATGTCCGGCAACTCCGTGGGATGGGTCTTCCTGAAGACTGACGAGCTGAACGGGCAGCTCACGGATCATGGGTTTGCCGAGATGCCCAAGGGCATGTTCATCTGGGGCGGATATGGAATAGGCGATATTCCTGGCGGAAAGTGGTCCATCGGCGGATGGGGCGCCGGTGGCAATGCCAAGTCGGTTTCCGGCTCTGGAGCCTCTGCGAAAACCGCGACGCTCGCGCTTTCCATGGGCGGCATCATGGCGCAGTACAACATCAGCGTGTCCGAGAAAGTCAGGTTTGGGCTCGGTGCGGTGCTCGGCGGCGGAGCTGCGACGCTAACCGCAACCTCAGGGCAGGTGGGTGGTTTCGAAGATCTGCTTGGCCCCGGGCATTCCTCGTCCGCATGGCGACCCTATCTGCTGGCGCAGCCTCAGGCATCACTGGCGTTCCCAGTGTCGCAGATGATCGACGCTAGGATCTCGGGAGGCTATACGTTTATGTATGCCCCCGTGGGCTGGATTGAAGGATCAAGGTTCCGCGAGCATTTCCAGGGCCCGCTCAAGACGATTGGTGTTCCATTCATCGAGCTGGGCATATCATTTGGCGGCCCGATGGGGGCATCTGACTAACTGATCCGGCGCCAAGCGCGGCACAGGCAGGCCACTGGAAGAGCCCCAGACTCGCGCGGCGTGCCGCTCGGAGCCTGGGGCTCGTTTTCATTTGCGCATTGCTTACGGGGAATCCCAAGAAATCGACTAGAGCCCTCCAAACCGCGACAACAGTACGCCCGCAACTATGGCCGAGCCTATTACCCCCGCCACATTCGGACCCATAGCATGCATCAGCAGGAAGTTGCCGGGCTTCTCCTCCTGCGCCACTACCTGCACCACTCGAGCGGCCATGGGAACGGCCGACACTCCAGCGGAGCCGATAAGCGGGTTAACCTTTCTCTTGGAGAGCCAGCACATCAGGTCGCCGAGGAGTACTCCGCCTGCAGTGCCTCCTGAGAACGCGATGAGCCCCAGGATGATGATGCTTATGGTTTTCCAGTTAAGGAAGCTGGCGGCGTTCGCGGTTGCGCCCACCGTGGTGCCTAAGAAGATCGTTATGATGTTGATGAGTTCGTTCTGCGCCGTTTTCGAAAGCCGGTCCACGACTGCCGATTCGCGGAGCAGGTTGCCCATCATCAGAGAGGCTACCAGGGCTGCAGCTGATGGCAGCATTAGTCCAACAACCAGTGTGACGATTATTGGGAACAGGATTCGCTCAGTCTTCGACACGGGACGAAGCTGCTCCATCACGATCTCGCGGTCCGTCTTCCTTGTCAGCGCCCTCATAATCGGGGGCTGGATGATAGGAACCAACGCCATGTAGGAGTAGGCCGCGATGGCAATGGGCCCGAGCAAGTGTGGCGCCAGTCTGGTGGTCACGTAGATCGCCGTCGGTCCGTCGGCGCCTCCGATTATGCCGATGGAGCCTGCCTCAGCCGGCGTGAAGCCAAGCAGAAGAGCGCCGATGAACGTGATGAATATCCCAAATTGAGCTGCCGCCCCGAGGAGGATGGTGGATGGATTCGCGATGAGAGGACCGAAGTCGGTCATCGCTCCGACGCCCAGGAAGATGAGCGGCGGGTATATGCCGAGCTTAACCCCTTGATACAGATAGTAGAGGAGCCCGCCGATCACGCCGTCCTTCGGGCCATCCATGAGCCCTGCAAGAGGCAGGTTCGCGAGCAGCATTCCGAATGATATGGGCAGGAGAAGCAGGGGCTCGAATTTCCGGACAATCGCCAGGTACATGAGTATGCCTGAGATTGCGAACATGATGATCTCTTTGTAGGTTATGGCCGCGAAGCCTGTGGACCGAAGAAAGCCAACCATAGCATCGGCCAAGGAAAGTCGCCCCTTTCTCCGTTAAGCGGGGTCGATCGTCAGAAGAGCGTCTCCAGTGTTCACCGACGCGCCCTTCTCGACCGCAATACCCCTGACGACTCCAATGCGTCCAGCGAAGATCTCATTCTCCATCTTCATGGCTTCGAGCATCATCACAACTGTCCTGGGCTCGACCTTGTCGCCGGCTTTCACCTTGATATCGATAATAGTGCCTGGCATCGGGGCCTTCACTGCGTTAGCTTTGCCCGAGCCGGATGGCTTGGATGGTGCGGCCGGCTTGGCCGGCGCCGCCTGGGCAGTCGGGACAGCGGGAGCAGTCGGCGCGACTGGCGCATGGGTCACTGCAGAAGGCACGCCAACCTCATCGACTTCAACATCGTATGCATTTCCGTTGACACGGACGCGGAACTTTCTCACTTCACCGTTCCTCCTTGATATCGAATGCTATTGCCTCATGGCTCGCTGCCGGCCGGCCATGTTATCGCGCCTTCCAGCTAGACCCCACAGGTTAGCCTGGGCAGGATACGCGCGCGCGGATGCCCCGGCAGCATCTGGGCGGGTCTGTTCACCAGTGATGATCGCCATCACAGCTGCGATAGCTGCTATCTCTTCCTCAGCACGAGCGGACGGCTGCCCTGCATGGTCTGCCGCTGGTGCAGCAATCGCGTCCGGCTCGGGTTCTGGCGCTAGGTCAGTCTCTTCACCTGTGTGAGATTCCTCTTCATCCTCGCCATCATCTTGGCTTCCACCGGCTCCAGCTCTGGCAGTGCCATGTTTGCCATTGGACATCTTCGCCATCATCAGCATCACGCCCTGAAGGATGGCAAGGCCCACGAAGGTGACTGCCATTCCCATTAGGGTCGTCTGCAGCCCCAGGCCGAGCTTGCCAAGTAGTGTCATCTGCTCCATTTGTATCGCCTCCCCTTACACCGGGATGTTCCCGTGTTTCTTAGGCGGTCGGTTCTCGCGCTTGGACGATAGCACGTCGAGAGACGCGATGATCTTAGCGCGCGTCTCAGCCGGGTCGATGACGTCATCGATGTAGCCACGGGATGCTGCGACGTACGGGTTGGCGAACTTCGTCCTGTAATCGTCTATTTTATCAGCCCGCGCGGCCTCTGGATTCTTGGCTTCTTCGATGTCTCTCCGGAATATTATGTTCGCTGCGCCATCTGGCCCCATCACTGCTATCTCAGCTCCTGGCCAGGCCAGCACCGTATCAGCGCCAAGATCTCTGCTGCACATGGCCAGATACGCGCCTCCGTAGGCCTTCCGAACAATCACCGTCACCTTCGGGACTGTCGCCTCTGAGTATGCGTAGAGCAGCTTGGCGCCGTGCCTGATTATCCCGCCGGTCTCCTGGTTCACGCCGGGCAGGAACCCGGGCACATCCACTAGGTTCAGCACTGCCACATTGAATGCATCGCAGAACCGGATGAACCTCGCTGCCTTGTCGGACGCGTTGATGTCAAGGCAGCCTGCGGCGATCTTCGGTTGGTTGGCGATGATGCCGACGGGATAGCCGCCCACGCGTGCGAACCCCACGATGATGTTGGCAGCGTAGTGCTCGTGCACCTCTAGAAAATCGCCGCCGTCGATTATCTTGTTGATCACGGCGTGCATGTCATACGGTCTGTTGGATTCAGGAGGAATGATGTTTCGCAGCTCGGCGACTATCGTCGATGCCGCCTCGCCCGCTGCTGAGCCAGCCGGAGCGTCTTCAAGGTTGTTTGACGGAAGGAACGACAGAAGCTTGCGGATCGTGAGGAAACACTCGTCCTCAGAGTCATGCATGAAGTGAGCCACGCCGCTGACGCGGTTATGCGTGCCGGCGCCGCCCAACTCCTCAGCGGTGACCTCTTCCTTAGTGACTGCCTTTATCACCTGAGGGCCTGTAATGAACATATTGGCGCCCTGAACCATGAAGACGAAGTCGGTGATGGCGGGGGAGTACACGGCGCCGCCTGCGCACGGCCCGAGAATCACCGAGATCTGTGGGATGACTCCCGACGCTATGGTATTCCTGTAGAAGATCTGGCCGTACCCGGAGAGAGCATCGACGCCCTCCTGAATACGTGCTCCGCCTGAATCGTTGATTCCAATGAGGGGGGCGCCGACCTTCATGGCCATGTCCATGACCTTGCATATCTTCTTCGCGTGCATCTCGCCCAAGGAACCGCCCATTACGGTGAAGTCTTGGGAGAAAACGAACACCTTGCGCCCGTTCACGGCGCCATATCCGGTTACGACTCCTTCGCCTGGCAGATCCTGCTCAGGCATCCCGAAATCCTGGCATCTGTGCTCTACGAACATGTCGAGTTCAGTGAAGGTCCCCGGGTCCAGCAACTTCTCAATCCGCTCTCTCGCAGTGAGTTTCCCGCTCTGATGCTGCTTCTCGATCCTCTTTGCTCCGCCTCCCTGGAGGACTTTCTCTCTCCGGGCGGCCAGATTCTGCAGCTTGTCATTGTCGCCCAAATATGCTCACCTCGCATCTATGGTCCGGCAGGCCACTACTATATGGGGTCTGCCCCGCCTGCACACCTGTGCGCCTCCTCGCCGAGCGCGGTACGTCTGTGTACATTATACACTTTTCGGATACTTCCTGCCATATGAGAGGAACGGGGGCAAGAGTGGATTCTGCTGCCATCGACCCATTCATTATTGTCCCCGAAAACTGGAGGAATGGAGGCTGAATTGTAGTATCACTGTACAGCGATCTGGCAAGTCGATGAACGTTATGAGGTGGCGCACTATGGATTTCGTGGAGCTTAGGAGCGACACATGCACTCTTCCCACCGAAGAGATGCGGGAGGCAATGCGCAACGCCGAGGTGGGAGACGATGTTCTCGGAGAAGACCCAACGGTTGCACGGCTTGAGGCCATGGCTGCCTCGAAGGTTGGCAAGGAGGCGGCGCTGTTCTGCCCATCTGGAACCATGGGAAATCTGGTGGCGATCATGACTCATTGTGGCCGCGGCGATGAAGCCATAATGGAATCAGAGTGCCACATCTACTACTACGAGGTCGGTGGAATGTCGGCTATCGCTGGTGTTGTGCCCAGGCTTGTAAGAGGCATGAACGGGGTCCTAGATCCCGCCGATGTGAAGGCCGCCATCAGGGAGAAGAACATCCACTACGCGCCCGCTGCCTGTCTATGCATAGAGAACACTCACAACAGGGGCGGCGGAACGGTCACCGATATCGCGACGATGACCGCTTTGGGCGCCGTGGCCCGTGAGAATGGACTCGCAGTCCATATGGATGGGGCCAGGATCTTCAACGCGTCCATAGCTCTCGATGTGGACCCGGCGGATCTGGCGCGTCCGGCGGATTCGGTGATGTTCTGTCTCTCCAAAGGACTTTCCGCCCCTGTAGGTTCAATGCTGGCAGGATCCGCTGAGTTCATAGCGCGCGCCAGGAAGAATCGGAAAATAGTTGGCGGCGGTATGAGGCAGGCGGGTGTGCTTGCAGCAGCGGGCATCGTGGCGCTGGAGAAGATGATCGGCAGGCTTGCAGAGGATCACGCGAACGCCAGGGCCTTCGCTGAGGGGCTTTCGCAGATACCGGGCATATCGATCAACACCAGCACTGTACAGACGAATATCGTGGTGTTCGACATATCCGCGCTGGGAATCGGTTCCAGCAGATTCGCTTCTGAGCTTGAAGCCCTGGGGGTTAAGGTGAGCACGAGGCCTCCCGAAGGTATCCGCGCGGTCGCCAACAGGCACTTCACTGCGAAAGACGTGAACCGAGCGCTGGATGCAGTAATGGAGATAAGCCAAAGGCGCCTCAGGTAACTAGCTGCGATGGCGACGGAGAAGGGGGACTGGCCACGTGAGCACGGCATGCGCTGCAGCACAGATCATCGCCGAGAACGTAGACAGCTTAGTCACCATCGATTTCCACGCCCGCGGGATTGTTGAACCCATCTACAGGGCAGCCAGAGCCAGGCAGGGTGGGCAACCTCTGGCGTATCGCGCGGCGTTGGCGCTCGCAGGGGCGTGTGCGCCCAGCGAGGGCGGGATTTACGCTAGGCCGACTGTGATCATCGGGACCGGATTCATGATCCGAGCTGCAGGCGCTCCTGAGACAGACGGAATCACAGGGGCTGCGCTTCTCGCTAGGGGCCTTACCATGGCGCACAGGGCCATTCCTTTGATTGTGTCGGAAGAAGCTGCAATCGACGTTCTGCAGGCTGCATGCTCTGCGGCTGGGTTGGCGCCTGCTATTGTACGCAACGGAGCAGGCGATGAGATGCAGGTTGCATCAGCGGTGGAGGCTTTTAGGTGTGGCGCTGACGTGGGTGTGCCGCCGGTTGTTCTGGTCTCGTTCCCCCTGGATCGCAATAAGGCCCTAGCTGCTGCGCAGTCCATGGCGAGCGCAATAGCTCCTCAGGCCATGATCTCGATTGAGAGGCCGGGCCTGAACAGGAGAGGCGTGCACCACAACTCATGGGGGCGGTCGATATCGGATATCACTGCATGCGTCGACGAACTCTTCCTGGAGCTGCGAAGGCGCGGCACTCTCACGGTGGCCATAGGTGATCTCGGAAACGAACTGGGGATGGGGTGCATTTCCGATACCGTGGAGTGGATGACGCCATTCGGCAGGGAATGCTCCTGTCCGTGCGGGGGCGGCATGGCCTGTTCCATTGAGTCAGACGTGACAGTCGTCGGTTCCGTATCCGACGACGTTGCCTACGGCATACTCGCATGCATGGCCCACCTGAGCGGGCAGCCTGAGGTGCTTCCCAGCCCAGAACTGGGCCTCGCGGTGCTCGACGCTGCGGTAGCCGCCGGCGCTGTCGACGGGCTGACTGGAGAGAGATCCGCCTCCATCGACATGCTTGACGCGTATGTACATTCATCCATCCTTCAGCTGCTCAAGGCGATCCTGGATTACGCCGACCGTCATACATCTCTTCGGCCTGAGTTCCTAACGCATCTGGCTTCGTTTCAATAGTGCGACGCCCGCGGCAGGACTGAGTCTTCTAGCGTCGTATTCAGTACCCAAGCGCAATCGTGAGGGCAATGCGGATTTCTGGGATGGCATGTCAGTACGGTTGCGCTGTTGGGTTCAATTGGCCAGAATAAAGGAGGACTGCCGAATGCGAAGGTACTGGATCGCTGCAATGTGCTGCCTACTCGTGGGTATCATGGTTGGAACGCCGGTGCTGTGCGCACAAGTGGATGCGCACGCCCCGAAAGACACTGTCGCGGAGCACGGCATGGTAGCAGCCGCTCATCCTCTTGCCTCGATGGCGGGGGTCGAGATCTTAAGATCAGGCGGAAATGCAATCGATGCTGCAGTAGCTGCTGCACTCGCGCTCAACGCGGTTGAACCGAACGCGTCCGGCCTCGGGGGCGGCGGTTTCATGGTGATCCGTTTCGCCAAGACTGGCGAGGTGGCAGTAATCGACTACAGAGAGAAAGCGCCGGCATCGTCCACGAAGGACATGTACGCTTCCGACCAGGCCAAGAAGGAGCGATGGACCGTACTTGGCGGGAAGTCGGTTGGCGTTCCAGGCGCCGCTAAAGGCCTGGAAACCGCGCTTCAGAAATTCGGCACGATGACCTTCGGGCAGGCAGCTGCTCCCGCGATCAAACTCGCGGAAGAAGGATTCGTGGTGTCGCCGATGCTCAGCGGGCTGATCAAAGACAACTACGACAAGATCGTTCAGTACAACAATCCTGATGATGTTCCGTATCTCCGGGATGGCCTTGCGCTGGAGCCAGGCGATATCCTCAAGAACCCCGAGCTTGGACAGACCCTGAGGCTTATCGCAGAGAAGGGCTCTGATGCGATATACCACGGTCCGATAGGCGAGAAGATGGTTGCGGCGGTGAACCGAAACGGCGGGAACATGACGATGCAGGATTTTGCCGACTATACTGCCGTCATGAGGGAGCCGGTGCGCGGCAACTATAGGGGATATGAAATCATCTCCATGCCTCCGCCGAGCTCTGGCGGCACTCACTTGATTCAGATATTGAACGTGATGGAGAACTTCGACGTGAAGGCCATGGGTCACAACTCACCTCAGTACATACACACCCTGGCTGAGACGCTCAAGATGGTTTTCGCCGACAGAGGCGCTTTCATGGCGGACACCGATTTCGTGAAGGTCCCAGTTAAGGGTCTGGCATCGAAGGAATACGCAAAGACCCAGGCGGACCAGATCAAGCCGGACAAGGCGATGGCCGAGTTCAGGCCGGGCGAACCCCAGAAGTACGAGCATGAGAGCACTACTCACCTTACAGTCATTGATCAGCAGGGGAACATCGTGGCCCTGACCCAGACAATCAACTACTTCTTCGGGTCTGGCGTAATGGCCACGGGAACGGGACTCATGATGAACGATGAGATGGACGACTTCTCAACCAATCCGGCGTCGGTCTCGGCGCCTGAGCCTGGCAAGAGGCCCCTCTCCAGCATGAGCCCTACAATCATTCTGAAGGACGGAAAGCCTTTCATGGCTCTCGGAACCCCCGGCGCCACCAGGATCTTCCCGAGCCTCGCCCAGATCATCATGAACGTGATCGATTTCGGAATGGGGCTGGATGAGGCAATCGAGGTTCCCCGCGTGTGGAGTTCTAGTTCTGCGGGGAAGCCGGGGGCGGTGGCGGTGGAGAGCAGGATCCCTGTGGAGACCCGCGAGGCGCTTCAGGCTCTCGGCCACAAGGTGGACGTTAAGGGCGACTGGGACTCCTACTACGGCGCATGCCAGGCAATCATGCTCGATCAGTCCACAGGTCTGATATACGGAGCAGCGGACTCAAGGCGGCTTGGAGAGGCGATCGGGTTCTAGTTGTGTGAACACGCATGAGAGGAGCCTAATGATGAGGCAGGTTGTCCTGAGAACCACAGCTGTACTGGCTGCTCTGATCCTGGTGGCGGTCATCGGCGCGGGGGGCTCGATCGCGGCTGCGAAACCCGCTTTGATCACCTCCATCGGGCAGAGTGCCGAGGCGGCAATGATCAAGCAGATATGCATACAGAACAAGATCCCGTATGAACTCGATGCCCTGGCAAGGGTGGACGCGCTGACTGGCGCGGATAAGCAGGCCCGGCACTCGGCTCTTGTGGTCGCGGTCGGCGGGAGCGCCAAAGGGCTTGGAGCAGCGGGAATCAACAAGGAACAGGAACTCGAAAGGGCAGTCGCCCTACTTGAGGCGGCTAAGCGGTTGAAGATGAACATCGTCGTGATGCATGTGGGCGGCGAAGAGCGTCGCGGCGATCTATCCGATGCGTTCATCCGCGCCGTGTTGCCATACGCGAGCTCCGTTGTCATAGTTGAAGGCGGAGACAAAGACGGCCTGTTCGAGGCGGTTCTCAAAGGGAAGAACGTGCCGATTACGAAGGTCGGAAAGATCCGCGATACCGGCTTGCCGCTCAAGAAGGCCCTCGGATTGAGCTAGTAGATAGTGGAGGCCGGAGGCCCGGAGACGGTCAACTGATGCCCGATAGTTCATACATTCTCGATCGGGCCAGAGGATGATGGGCCGGCCCGGGCCTCAGCCATTTCCCGCCTGCTCCTCCTGTATGGAAGACCGTGGTGGGCGGGGCATGTGGAGGTGATGTTGTTGCTGTCTGAGGGCGTAGTATTCCTAATAATGGTTGGAGTGTTCATGGGCGCTGCTTTCGCGTTTGGCCTGCCCATTGGCATATGCCTTGCCATATCCTCCCTAGCTGGTATGCTCGCTGGAGGCGCTGGTTTCGCAGTGAGGCATCTTGTGGAGGGGGCTTTCGGCTACCTGAACACTATCCTCGTCATTGCCACGGCGATGATGTTCATGAAAGGAATCCAGAAATCAGGCCTGCTGGACACTGTTGCACGGTGGCTTATTGAGACGTTTCACAGATCCCGCGCGTTGCTCCTCATCGGGCTCACGCTTCTCGTGATGTTTCCGGGCATGATCACTGGATCATCAACAGCGTGTGTGCTCACCACTGGCGCTCTTGTTGCTCCAGTCTTGATGCACATGGGAGTGCCGAAGATCCGGACCGCTGCAATAATCGCGATGGCGGCGATATACGGGATGCTCGCTCCTCCTGTGAACATCCCGGCGATGATCATCGGGGGCGGCATCGACATGCCGTACGTGGGGTTCACAAAACCGCTTCTCCTCGCCACGATTCCCCTTGCCATCATCGTCAGTCTGTTCCTTGGGCTGCCCTACATGGGCAAGTCCAAATCTCTCGACGACATGAGATCTAGTCTGCCGAAGAGCTATGCCAGGAAGTACGGGTTCAAGCTGTATCTGCCATTCATCATCCTCGTTGTGCTGATGGCTGGGCCCAACCTCGCGCCTGGCAGGTTCCCCGACCTGGGCATGCCACTAGTTTTCCTCATCTCCGCCGTCATCGCCGTGGTCACTGGGAAGCCCGTGCGGATGTGGAGTGTCGCCCGAGAGGCGATCCACGATGCCCTGCCTGTGATGGGGATACTGATGGGCGTCGGCATGTTCATCCAGGTGATGACGCTTACCGGGGTGAGAGGCTGGGTTGTGGTTGGGGCGCTGTCGCTTCCTAAGGCCTTTCTGTATCTGGCGATGGCCATCTCCGTGCCTGCCTTCGGGGCGGTGTCGGCCTTCGGTTCGTCGTCGGTGCTCGGCGTTCCATTTCTTCTCGCACTTCTCGGAACAACCAACGAGATCGTGGCCGCGTCGGGCCTGACTCTTCTGGCAGGCCTGGGCGATCTTGTCCCTCCCACGGCCCTGGCAGGGATGTTTGCGGCGCAGATCGTTGATGAGGACAACTACTGGCTGGTTTTGAAGGACTGTCTTATCCCGGCGATTGCAACGGCTGCATGGGGTGTCGTGATGATCCGCTGGGCCGCGCCGATCGCAAAGTGGATTCTGAAGTAGGAGGTGAGTGCCGTGATGGCCTGGGTCTACTGGGGGCTCTGCGTGTTCCTGTTCATTGCTGTGGCATACGAACTCGCCACGGAGCGGGATTTCTGGCGGCAGGCCACTGCTGCCTTGGTGCTCATCCCTCTCCTGCTGCGAATCCTCTTGTGGAAGTGAGGGTGGTGCATGGTGTCGAAGATTGATGCGAGGCTGCGCGCCGCGGCCCTGGCGGTCCTGGTTGTGCTGGCCGTGCTGGTTACAGGGGCTCAGTTCCGCGCGATGTGGAAGGACGATCTGATCGTTCCAGGCCCCGGTGTGACGGCGACGAAGATGCTATCGGATTACTTCCCCGGCCTGGCGGGAACTGCCGGTGACACAGAGGTGTTCATTCTCGAGGGGAAGGCGCCCGGCGCCACATGCTTCATACTCGGCGGCACTCATCCGAACGAGCCGTCGGGGTGCCTCACTGCGATGCTCCTTGTTGAGCGGGCGCAGGTGAGCAAGGGCAGGCTCGTGGTGGCGCCGAGGGGGAACCGGTCAGGGTTCACCTGCAACGACCCACAGGAGGGTTCGCCGCAGTGGATTCACTTCACCCTCGCGGACGGGTCCGTGAGGGCATTCAGGTTCGGTTCGCGCGGGACCAATCCCCTGCACCAGTGGCCGGACCCGGATATCTACATCAACCCATCCGGACAGAGGCTATCCGGGAGTGAGAACAGGAACCTGAACCGCGCCTACCCCGGACGGCCCGAGGGGACGCTCACGGAGAAAGCAGCATACGGCATAATGGAGGTCATACGGCAGGAGAAGGCGGACATCTCCGTGGATCTGCACGAGGCTTCGCCTGAATATCCTGTGATCCATGCCATAGTTGCCCATGAGCGATCCGAGGATCTTGCCGCGATGGCGGTGATGGACCTGGATTTCGACGGCATCAGGATGAGGCTTGAGAAGTCGCCGCCCACATTCTACGGCCTGAGCCATAGGGCGTGGGGCGATTATTCTGAAACCATGGCGCTGCTGATGGAAACGGCCAATCCGAGCCAAGGACGGCTCAGAGGGCGGACGGACGAGCATCTGGTCCTCACCGGGCAGGACAGATTTTACGTGAAAGCCGCTGAACTCGGAAGGCTCTACGTGCCATTCGACTCGCATGGCCATCCCATAGAAGAGCGAGTGGGCCGACATATGAGCGCACTCGCGGCTATCTGGAGGAACGCTGAATTCGTAGGCAGTATGCTCCCTATCGAGGTAGAGGGCCTGCCCGACTTCGCGGAGATCATGGAGGAAGGATATGGGCATTTCCTCAACCCTGCGCCGGCGGGAGCAGTGTAACTCGAGGCCGCGTTCGCAAGCGGCCTCTCGGGCGGAGGTGGAAGGATAGAGTGTCGCTCAAGGTTCCTTTGCCACAGCGCAGTTGCAGCGTTACACGGATAAAGGAGATCGTAAGCCCCGTCGATTCAAAGCTCGGACTCGCCCACATCCATTTCGGGCTGGTCAGCGTGGAATCCGGACGGAAAAGGGCGTTCGACTTTGGTCCAATGGAGACTGTTGTTGTCGTACTAGGCGGCGTCGCGGACATTGGGTGGGAAGCGCCTGAGGCGCATGAGAGGCGAGAACGGGTCGGCGGCAGGCGGGATGTGTTCGATGGCCCTGCATGGGCCATGTACGTGGCGCCGTTCACCACGTTTTCGATCACAGGTGTATCGCCTGTTGTGGAGGTGGCTCTGGTTCGGGCAGACCCGATAGAGCTCTCCGGCGCAGGTTCCGGCGCGAAATCCGGCGCTGAGCCTGTCGCTGGCGCGGGGTGCGATGCGCCGGTCTGTGGCGTACACATCGTAAGCCCGGACATGGTGACGATTCGCGAGGCCGGCGCTGGCGCCTGGCAGAGGCAAGTGCATGAGATAACAGCGAACGGCTGCGGGCCTCAGACGAGCAAGCTCATGGTAGGCGAGGTGTTCAACCCCGCAGGCAACTGGTCAAGCTATCCTCCCCACAAGCACGATGAGAACGCGGGCATGGAGGAGGCAAAGCTTGAAGAGGTGTGCCATTTCCGAATGAAACCTGAGTCGGGGTTTGCGTTCGCCAGAGTCTATTCCCCATCCCGAGGATTCGACGAGGCATATGTTGTGCAGAATGAGGACACTCTGGCGATCCCATTCGGTTACCACTCCATGGCCGCCGCTCCCGGATACGCTCTGTACTACCTGTGGGCTCTGGCCGGAGACAGAAGGCAGCGGCTTGCCACCTATGATCGGCAGCATGCCTGGCTGAAGAACGATTGACGCTTGGCGCCACACTCAGCCAACTTCGCTGCCATCTACACACCTGAGCGGGGCGCGCGCACAGGCGCTTTGGGGGGAGTGTCTGTCGTCGTGCGCGGAGGGGTGGTGCAGGAGGTATCGGGAGGCGAGAAGCAGATCCCGCCTGACGGCTACGTCATCAACTTCCAGGGGCAGGAGGCTTCCCTGGCGCAGAGGTTCAAGGCAGGCGACCGAGTGGATTACAGCATCGTCTGCGCAGATGGAAGTCCACTCGATGGCTTCTGGGCGAGGGCTGTGGAGGGCTTCGGTGCAGGGCCCAAGCTCGTCGAGGATGGCCGGGTGGTCTACTCAGTGGCCCGCGCAAGGGATGAAGGGTTCACCGAGGCGAAGATCCTGACTGAGTCGGGGGCGAGGAGTGGACTCGGCGCGACGCCCGACGGACGCCTGCTCATGGTCACGGTGGGCTCGGCCACAGTTGCAGAACTCGCCCAGATTATGAAGGAGATCGGTGCGCACGAGGCCATGAACCTAGATGGCGGAGCATCGAGCGGACTCGTGTTCAACGGGAGGTACATAACTAGGACTGGCAGGCGTATCAGCAACGCCCTGCTGATACAGGTGGGAATGTGAACCGAGCGTCCTCATCCGTCTCCGGTCTATCTTCCGGCCTCTTTGAGCACTCGCACAGCGATGTCGGTGAAATCGGTGAATAGTCCATCCACGCCGATATCGAAGTAGAAGTGGCGGAGCATCTCCTCAAAGCTACTAAAGCAGCTGGGCATGGAGTCTTTCCTGAATGTATATGGGTGGACGGCCAGCCCTCGCTGGTGCGCCCCGCTGACCAGGGAATAGTTGTCCACCGGCCTGCCCTTCGAATCCTCGATTCTGGTGGTGACGGGGCCTATCCCGTTCGCGTACGTGGCGATATCATCGAGCCCGGCGGGGGTGACCAAGGCATTGAACTCGGCGCTGCCGGATATGAGCTGGATGAGAGGCAGCGTGCAGCCCATCGCGCGGAGACGCTTCAAGCAGGCGGGCTCGAAGGACTGGATGAACACCTTGGACTCTGGAGATATGTATCCATACTTGGCTAGCACATCGAGAACTATCTGTTCGATATCGAAGCCCTGCTGATGATGAAACCCAGAACCCTTGATCTCAGGGTATATGCCCACGTTCCGTCCCGTGCTCACGTTGAGCCCCTGGATCAGCTCGATCTCCTCGGCCAAAGTCGGCACTTCGAACTTCGACGCGCCCAGGGGGAACCTTCCACTGAAGGCCGGCGCGTTGGTCTTCAGATCGATTCGTTCGCAAGCCCTCAGGGACTTCACCTCAGCGAGC
Organism: Clostridia bacterium; assembly: GCA_034926675.1. Lineage (NCBI taxonomy): Bacteria > Bacillati > Bacillota > Clostridia > Clostridia bacterium. Next base: position 19,416 of record JAYFQW010000036.1, read on the forward strand.
GTGAAGTCGCATGGGTAGTACTTGCCATCCAGTCGGCCTCTGTTCGGAAACACCTGGCGAACATCGGTAGTGGCCTCGAGATAGATATCGTGGACGACGATGGGAACCCCGTCTCGGGTCAGCACGACATCCTGCTCGATGTAGTCGGCGCCGAGAGCATATGCCATCGCAACTGCTGGAAGTGTGTGCTCTGGAAGATATCCAGAGGCAGATCTGTGGGCGATGACGATCTTGGCGGAGATGGGTGCAGTCGATCCCGGCATCGAAGGCGCCGCGGATGCCCATCCAAGTGACAACAGGACGAGGACCGGTGTGAGAGCCAGGAGTAGTCGCACATGAGGAAGCCTTCTCATAGTATCCCCCTCCCTCTTCGCGTAAGGTGGTGAGGGATTCTCCGCCGGAGGGAGTTCTCCTTCGCGTGCAGGGTGAAGGCGAGGCGCGTAAGCTTACCTTGAACGGAGCCAGCCGCTCATAACCCCTCTCCCCAAGCGCATAGCTATAGTGACTGGCTGGTCATTGGGCGCCAGGCAGCGACTGAAGGGACGTGAACTCATGTTGGGCGGCCTGTGGTCGAGAATTGCACTCCGACATCCGCGGCTGGTGATTGCCATCACTCTGGCTCTGTCAGTTCTGTTTGCCTACGGCGCTGCTAAGGTGAGGATCGACTCCGGCCAGAGGGGGTACTTCCCCGAAAACGACCCAGGCCTGGCCAGGCTTGATCAGGTTGAAGACGCCTTCGGAGGTTCGAACACGATCATGGCCGCTGCGCTGACCGCGCAGGTCTTCACTCCGGAGGGCCTTCGCGCTTTGGATCGCCTTACTCAGGAACTGCGGGAGGCGCCGGGCGTCGTCTCAGTACAGTCGGTGACTAACATAGCTGAGGTGACGGGAGAGCCGTGGGGCATCGATGTGCGGCGGATTCTGGAGGAATTGCCTGAATCGCAGGACGAGGCGGCCTCCTTCCACCGCAGGCTCCAGAGGGATCTGCAGGCGGCTCGGCTTCTGCTTTCCGATGACGGAAGCCTTGTGATGACCCTCGTTCATCTTTCCGCGGGCGTCGATTCGAGCCGCGTTGCCGCGGGAGTGAGAGCCCTCCTGAGCTCGGCTGCGCCTGTGCTCACCATATACGCCACTGGCGGGCCAGTGCTCATCTCTGCAGCAGACGACTACCTTCGTAAGGATCTCCAACGCCTGTTTCCCATAGTCGCAGTAGTCATTGTGGGGCTCCTTGTTGGGAGCTTCCGCCGGTGGCAGGGGGCGCTCCTTCCAATGATTACGGTCGGGCTGAGCACCCTGTACACTGTTGGCCTCATGGGCTTCATGGGCACGCCATTGAGTCAGATCACAGTGGCGCTCACTGTGATCCTCCTGTCGGTCGGCAGTGCTTACGGAATACACATGATGCACCGGCTGTACGAAGAGCAGTCACAAGGCCGCTACGGCAGGCACGCCATGGAGGTCGCGTTCGATGCAGTTACACTGCCGATCATACTTGCAGGTGCGACCACAATCGCAGGATTCGGCGCCAACGCATTTAGCAGTATCGTACGGATACGCGAGTTTGGCCTGCTCGCAGCATTTGGAGTGGCGTGTGCGCTTCTGCTGGCTCTGATGTTCATCCCCGCAGCGGTGGCCGTGTTTGGCGGAATGAGGCCTTCGCATGGTGAAGGGATCACTGCGTGTGTGCCACAAGCACAGGATCATTGTACTCGTGATGGGCTGTTCCAACGCTTGGCTGGGTGCGTGACACAGAGACCCGCGACAATATGGCTTATTACAGCCATTGTGGCTGTTTGGTCGGTCGCTGGGTTGCCCCGAATCAAGGTCGACACCAACTTCGTGAGCTTCTTTCCCAGTTCGAGCCAGGCCAGACGCGACTTCGATCTGGTGAGGAGCAAGTTCGGCGGGGCGAGCACCATTCATGTGATGATCGAGGGGGATGTTATCGGCCCTGAGGTGCTTGAGGCCATGGAGGCAGCACAGCGGGAGTTTGAGGCGGCCCCGGGGTTCGGGAAATCCGTGTCAGTCGTGGACCTGGTGAAACAGGTGTCCCGCGCAATGCATGGAGATGATCCGTCATTCGCGCGGATACCAGAGTCGAGAGGGGAGGTCGCCCAGTATCTGCTGATCGCGTCGATGTCGGGAGATATCGGAATCGAGCGCCTGCTAACCATGGATAATCAGAAAGCTCGCATCGAGGTAGTGGCAGACGCCGTCGACTCTTCAAGCAGGGCGACCGTGGTGCGGCGGGCAACGGAGATAGTGGAGAGGCATTTCGGGCCTGCCTCGGGATTGGGAGTATCCAACGCCTTCGCAGCAGGAATGCTGTTTCTGGACGATGGAATGTCGAACCTGATAACTCGCTCCCAAACACAGAGCCTGTTTCTTGCAGTGATCTCGGTGTTTGTCATAGTCTATCTGGCATTAGGGCGGTCTCTGGATTCGGCGTTGTGCATCGTCCCCATTCTGCTGACGATCCTCGTGAACTTCGCCGTAATGGGTTGGGCAGGCATTCCTTTCGATGTCGTGACAGCCGTGGTCAGCTCCGTGGCAGTGGGAATAGGCATCGACTACAGCATTCACATCTACTCCCGATTTCGGGAGGCCAGCCTGCGCGGGAAAAGCCCCTCGGATGCGCTGCGCGAGACAATTGCGACTACAGGACGTGCAGTAGTGCTGAATGCGGGAGCAGTGGCGGCGGGGTTCGTGGTCCTGATGCTATCTTCGTTTCCGCCTCTTCGGAACTTCGGCGGGCTCATAGCGCTCACAATGGCAACCTCATCCATTGGGGCGCTGACCCTGCTCCCAGCGCTGTTGCTTGCAGCCAGGCGGAGAGACGCGTGAGAGGAAGCCCTGATCAACACGATGGACGAATTCCTCATTGTCGTACCGATAGGTTGTTATGGACTCTTCTCCTGAGCTCCCGAAGCCAAGGATTGAACTGCGAATCGGAAGGGGCTTGTAGGTCTGGTCGTACTGCAGCGCTTGTTTGGACATGTCCACTGTTCTTCGACCGCCTTCTTGTCCGAGTCGAGCTTGTTTTCGAGGACTCTCGCAGCCCTAGATCCGTCGGGAGCGGTCGTCTCCTCGGCGCACATAGTCAGCAGGGCGTACCTATCATCGTACCAGCTTTCGGTTTTTCTTCCTGCCGGGTCGATCGTCGTGACGAGGTTGCCGCGACCGTCCCACGTGTACTTAGTGGTCTCTTGACGAGAAGGCGAGGTCCCCACCTTGATAGTCTTGACGTCCCGCATTGGCAGCTTCCCGTCGTCTCACACGTAGCTGTACGCTGTCGTAACTACTTCAGTCTGATTGCGATCAGAACCGCTCTGGATCCTCCGTCGCATACCTGCAACTCGCCCATAATGAGCGGGATCCCAGGACAGGTCATCCCGTAGCTAAGATCATCTGGAACTTCGGCCGCGAGGACTCAGTGGACAAGGAGGCCCTGAGAAGGCTTATGCAGAGCATCGCTAGGGTGCTCTCGCCTGAGGAACACGCTGCGGCGCAGGCGGGCTTGGATATTGGATCGGTTCACATCAACTCCGACTAGGAGCTGGGAGGAGCGTGGGTTCTGGATCAGCTCTGGGAGAAGCTCGGCATACGGTTGGCCCTGAAGAGACTGCTCGCCGATAGGCAGTTTGCGGCGCCGGTAGAGAGGGCCATCTTCGCCATGGTCGCGGACCGGGCCCTTGCGCCCAGCAGCAAGCTGGCGATCGAGGACTGGGTCGAAAACGACGTCGTCATCGAGGGCTTGCCGCAGGCGCCGGTTCATCAGCTGTACCGTGCTGTGGACTTCCTCATTGAGAATGACGAGCAGATCCAGGAGTCGGTGTTCTTCTCCACGGCAAACCTCTTCAACCTGGAAGTGAACCTCATCTACTTCGATACTGGCTCAACCTACTTCGAGGTTGAGCCAGACGCCGAGGACGAGGAGGAACTGCGCCGGCTCGGGCATAGCAAAGACCACCGCCCCGACCTGCTCCAGGTCGTGATTGGCCTTGCGGTCACGAGAGACGGGATACCGGTCAGATGCTGGGTTTGGCCGGGGAACACCAACGACATGGAGGTTGTGGCCCAGGTCAAGAAGGACATGTGCGGATGGAAGCTTGGCCGTGTGATCACTGTGGTGGATCGAGGTTTCTCCTCCGCCGATAATCTGCGGCATCTGCAGAGAGCCGGCGGCCACTACATCGCTGGAGAACGCATGCGGTCCGGAATGGAGTCCGTGGAGGAAGCGTTGTCTCGTCAAGGCCGGTACAGGACCGTCAAGGAGAACCTGGAGATCAAGGAGATCGTGGTCGGCGATGGGGAGGCACGGACACGTTACGTGCTGGCAAGAAACCCCTTGGAGGCCGAACGCGACAGGCGCAACCGCGAGTGTATGCTCGATATCCTCAAGGAGAGGCTCCGGGATCTCAAATGCACGGAGGGAGAGCATCATTCGAAGGCCGTATGCGAACTCATGGCAAGCCGCAGGTTCGGGGGCCTCGCGTCTCCAATGGCCGATCTATCTGCTGCTACGCGCATTGTTTGCCTACGCGGTGTCGAAGACGGACAGTCCACATTGCACATAAGATCAAGCTTATGGGAGAGTCCATGAGAAAGGCTCTCGCCAGCGCCCAACACGAGAAGCTAGACAACGCATGATTCTCACTGCCCCAGCACCAAGGGCTCCCTCGGAGCACACCTCCTCTGGACACCCTTTACGTCCCATTGCTGGAAGTGCTACGTTGGAGATGTCTTCGTCGCTTCGCTCCGATACTAGGATGCAGAACATCGGTAATAGTAGCTCGAGCGCGTCAGGCTACCAGCCGAATGGTTTCGTAACGGGTGGCCGCATACTGCCGGAATCCCCGCCCGAGTGCGTCGAAGTACGCAGGCTGGCCGGAATCATCAGAAACCAGATGCTTCTGGAGGAATCTCATTACCCGACCCAGAGCATCATCTGGATCGACCCAGAAATCTGGCAGCAGTCCCAATCCATCTCTGTTTGTCATATCTTCGTAGCGGTTCAGAGCCACTGGCGCCACCATAGTCACCCCAGATATCGGCAGATGGCAGAGACCCACAGCACCAGCGGATAGCAGGCCGCCAGTATTCCCACCGATAAACACCACATTGTCCATATAGCGAAGGCTGAGTATGAATGTTTCGGCCGCTGACGCAACAAATGAATCGATGATAACCGCGACGAATGGTCCGCCGCTGGAGGCCACGCCCGCACCGTGATGTATACTGCTCCAGCCCGGGCGAGATTCATGGGCGTTCTGTCTGAGGAATGCAGCTGCATCTTTGGGCAACTGCGCTGCGGTGGGATAACGTTGAAGCAGATTATCGAGCAAAGCGATGGCGGTATCTGTTGTTAGGTTGGCAGTAACCTGCTGTGGTCTAGGCTGCTGGTAAGTGAGACGCCACAGCCAGGCCATAGCATACTGCGAACTACCTCCACAGTTCGAACGAATGTCTATGATTATCACGGGTTCATTGCGAAGACGGCCTGCATCATCAATGAATGCGTTCAGCGCCTCAATACTGGCGTCGGTTGGCTCGAAGCTCCTGCATTTCAGCAATGGCATGCCGCTCAGCATGCCTCGTTCATATGCAGGTCCCCGTTGCGCAACTGAGGCCATAGGGGTCAAACGAATTGAGTCAGAGAGTCCACTCTGGTACTCTAGTCCAATCGAGAATGCTGCACTGGCCTTCTCGCAGACAGTACCCAAGACGTACACGATGTCTCCATCCTCGTTGATAGAAGGCTTGAGGTAGCTGGACGGGTTATCGTTTTCGATTGATACTACTCTTCGGATTTCCCCGTTTTCTATCATGAAGAACCCGGCGGCGTCTCTCTGGAATTCGCGCTCTGGATTCCAGAACAACACATAGGAATTGCATAGCCTAGTTCGTCCTATGCTGAGGTGTCCATCCTGGATGAAATCCATATGGCCACAGACGAGAGCTTCGTACTCGTCAAGACTCAATCCGTCAGACCGTGTACCTAGCTCCTTCAGAATGCAATCCTTCGCGGTATCGAACGCCCCATCACCGCCGAAGAACTGGTAACCAGCGTACCCGTATTTTAGCACCCGAAAGACATAGTCAATCTCCCGCATGGCGTCTTGGGGGCTGATTGCGGACGGCCCATCAGGGCGACTGACTGCCAGCTCCTCCAGTTCGTCTTGGTCTAGTTCGCATCTGAAGTCGCTGTATGGGAATAGCAGGTCAGAGAAGGCCACGGACATCGCCACATCGTACATCTGAGACGTATCGGGTCTGTTGGCCTCAACAATGGCCCGCGCAGTTGGCCCAAGAACAAAACGCTCAGCCTGCGCCCGTGAATGGCTCGCGAGAACAGATGTGATGATCACGAAGACCCCCAGCGCCAAACAGACTCGATTAGCATTCACTGCGACCCCTCCCCTGACCGCATTGCGCAATTTGGGATGGCAAGTGGATCCTTCGAACCGCTACGCACACCACAAGAACTGTACAGACTGAACCACTATAGCGTTCGGCGAAACTGATGAGTGTCGATGCGCGTCTTCGGCGAAGAACGAAATCCCCGAACGCCTAGGCATAGACACTAGGCATCCCACCAAAGAGTTGCGTGCCTAGGTGCTCGTGCCGCCAGAGAGCATAGCTGCGTGACGGAGGTAATAATCTTTCAGTACTCTCTCCAGCGATATCACGTCAGACGGGCAACATGGTCTCTGCCGAGCCATCCACCTCCGAGGACATCCTCCCAAACATGAGGAAAGCATGCTGCAATCGCGGCACTGCGTCTCCCTAAACGGGTCCAACTTCAGCCATCGTTGAAGCGAGGACGATATGGCTACTCCCCGGCAGTTGACGGAGCCTACCGCATAGTCGTCCAACCCTAGCGTCTCAAGGCACTTATGTAGGTAACCTTCACTTAGTCTGCCTGCTATGTCGTATCCTCGATAAGTGGGGCGCTGCTCTGTCTCCGACGCCTTTCTCGCGGCGCTATCCTTTTCGCACCTGACGGCGCTTACGTTCCATGCCTCAGAGAATGCACGGTCACGCTTGGTCACGTTCGCTTCCTCGCCCTCAACGCTTCCGTATATGGCCTGTCGCCAGTTGTCCAGCCCTCCGAAGACAGCGAGGTTGACTACAAGGCTAAGTGCTTCAGCCACTAATGGCAACACAAGCACTTTCCATGCAGGCTTCAGTCCCAGCAAAGCGCCTGCCAGGCCGATGATTAACCCCGCTGCTAGTGCGCCGATGTATATTGGACTCCATCCTACCAAGACCAAACGCATCGGCCCATATACTACATGGTATATCGGGTAGTACAGAACTGCGAGAATGAGCACAAACACGATCTCTCTCCCTATGGCCACCCCTCGTCACCTCCATTTGATGCTTCTCCGACTCAGCCGTCTCATGGCCTGAGGCGATATATGCACTCGAAGCTCAATCTGTAGTGTGCCGAACGGGCCGGATTGGAGAGGGCCGCTTCGATTACCTGCCAGTTTGCGAGATACTCTCCCGGGTTCTTCGAGTCAACGCGGATCACCCTGCCCACCTCTTTTGCGCTTGATGCCCATACCCATTTGCCGTCGCCTACGTGAATTGCTGCATGATTGGGTTTTCCATCTCCATCCCAATCCAGGATAGCAACATCATCTGGTTTGTAGTCGCCAGTGACACGGACGAAGAAGGGGCTGTCGGCAATACTCACCGTGCTCAGCGACCCCGGAATCGGAATGCCTGCCCGGCGACCGGCTACTATCACCAACCTGGTGCAGTCGACACCGCCCCTTGACCAAGGTATCAGCGAGACTACCGTGTTTCACAGCGTGCCGGGATGCCCAGCGCCGTAAACTTACCGAACTCCACTCTCTGCCATGTCAAGCGCCGCGTTCACGAATGCGCCCGTAACCTGGGATGCAAGTCTCTCCTGCTGACGCAGTTCCCTTTCCTCACGTAAGTCAGCGCCCATGGCCTCGCGCAATCCGTCATGATCCACGTGCGCAATGGGATTCATGCTTACGTACGCATACCAGTTCAGCTCCTGCCGCACCGGGTCTCTGCTGATGAACCTCCCGACCCTAGGGTCGTAGTGCCTCGCCCCGAAGTAGTAGAGTTCCGTAGCGCCGTCCTCGGGCTTGCCGGTGAACCTGTGCGCCCCGGAAGCCATTGGGCCGGTCGACATAGCCAGCAATCCGAACGGCTCGTACTCGAACCGAGCCACGACCTGGCCCGCAGAGTCGGTTATCGCTCTTATGGAGCCCACCATGTCGGTGTGCAGGAAGTAGGTCTGAGCAGGATCCGAGTTTTCCTGTACCATCTTGGCCAGGTATTTTCCGTTCAGGACGAGATAGCATGTGACAGTCCTGTCATACTCCGGCGCAGGCGGAGGCGGGGGAGGAGGCGGTTTCGGAGGGTTCGGAGGCAACGGAGTCGGCGGATCGCCTGGATCGGGTTCTGGAACCACTATCTCTCCTGGAGGGATGCCGGGTCCGCCCACGGCCATAGTCCCGACATCGCCACGCTGCGCCTGCTCCTGCCGGCGGGCCTTCCGAACCTCGTACACTATGTCGTTTCCGGAGTGCAAGGTCACGACTGTCGTTTCGCCCTCGACCGCCTTCACCCTTCGGCCGAGCGCGTCGTACTGGTAATTCGCTGCAGTCGCTCCGCCCACCTTCGCCGCATTCATCAGGCGCTGGGCGCTGTACTCGTAGTTTATCGTCGCCGCCACGTCGGTCTTGGAGATCAGCTGCCCATATGGCCCCCAGGCGTAGGTTGCCGCTCCCCGGGTCCGCAGGTAGTTGCCAGGTAAGTAATGGCATTGCACGGCCCCGGAATCGGACCAGATCTCTGTCAGCCTGTTTCCTGCTCCGTCGTACTGGTGGGCGACAGTGGCTATTCCCGCGGGCTTCGGAACCTGGGCGGAAGTCAGCCTGCTGATCCAGTCGTATCCGTAGTTAAGTTGGAACGGCGAGCCCTCGTTAGCTCCGGACTAGGAGAAAAGACTCGCAAAGTCCTGTACATCAACCCATCCTTGGAAACAGGACGACCACGAGGCCTGAAAGCTGCGATGGAAACGCGCAAAGTTGTCGAGAGGGTATTTGGAGATGCAAAGAAGTGGCACGGAATGGGCAGGGCGCGGTACCGAGGCCAGGCAAAAGTTGCGATACAGGTGATCATGACGATGATGGTTGTGAACGCCAAGAGGTTCGCGTGCGGAGCATGCCTTGCCGCAGGGTGAAGTGCGCCCTCTGGACCCAAGTTCCCCCCAAGAACGAAGGGACATGGCAACAGACCCGCTCTCGACCACAGGCAAACTGTCTGCTATAGGTAAGCAACCCGGCAGTGAACAGTCTCCTGCTCCCATAGGCCTATTCAGCTGGTATAATGATCAACAGCTGAATGGAGAGATTGCCGATGCCAATGCCAAGGATGCGAGTAACGAATACGAACGGACTCGAAATCGACGAGATTGCGAAGCTTGCGGCGCATGCTGAGACGTCATATACCCGTCAAACGCTCACCTCAGTAGTCATGACGCTTCAGGGTATTCCTGCGGAAACCATAGCCCGGACGCTTGGATGTTCCCGCGTCTCCGTCTGGAGGTACGTGAACCGGTGGAACGGACAAGACGTGGAGGCTGCAGCGGATCATAGAGGCGGCAGCCAGAGTTCGTTCACCGAGGAGATGCTTCAAGACATAGACGACGCGGTCAGGAATCGTAGCCCCAGGGATCATGGATACAGTAAGAACCGTTGGGATACCCGGGTTCTTCAAAAGTACGTCTTTGATGCCTACGGGAAGAAGCACTCATATGAGTGGATCCGGCAGATACTGCACAAGCTCGGCCATTCCCACAAGAGGAGCGCCAAGCGTCCCACAAGGGCTAACAAGGAGGCCCAGGAGTCCTTCAAAAAGGGGCTGCTGCGCTGCGGGAAGGCATGAAGTCGCAGCATGTAGGCCGGTTTGTCGACAAGTTGATGCGCATAAACCGCGATAGGGAAGTCTAGGTGATTCTGGACACCTACCGGCCCCATAGATCCATAGCGCCTGGGTACGAGAGCAAATACCAGGGCAGGCTTCATTTCATGTTTCTGCCTCCGTATTCTCCAGAGCTGAACCCGCAGGAGAATGTCTGGGCATGGCTCAAGGACTACTGCGCCCGAGACAGTGCGTATTCGGCTGACAAAGAACTACCCCAGAGGATACGTAAGTTCTTCGTGTACGCCTACAACACACCGCGGAACGTGAGGAGGCGCGTGGATGCCGAGCCGAACTTCAAGACAGCATGATTTCACTTTGGGGTTGCCTACCTATAGGCACGTCCATGGTAGGCACACGCGAATTACTATGACATGGCAGCCCTCATCCACCCAGCTAAACCCCAACGAATCAGGTCTTTTGGAGATCTCTGTCTGACATCCTTTACACCCTCCCGATTGACTCCATTCTAGCAACTGTTCTGGGTGTCCATCAAATAGGGGTAGAATCAACACGAGGTTACCGCGCGATGCGTTCGTCTCCTGAGGCATCGAACACCTCAGCAAGCGAGCTCAAGGAATACTCCACTCTCCAACTGGTGAGGCGGAGTTCATCGAAATCTGAGTGTTCCACGCGCCAGAGATACTAGGGCGCCAATACCCGCTGCAATCCACAACACGCCAATGACGTAATTGAAGGGGCGCAATACCTCCGGGCCGAATATCATCTTGACGATTGACTGAAGCGAGAGCCGACTCCATTCGTCGGGTGGATCAGTGAAGACTCTCCAGCCCAGAATCGACCCGACGATATGAAGCACACCTACTAGAATGCTCACGATGCCGAACAGCAATGCCAGCAATCTCAACTTATGCCAACTCCTTTTCGCGTCTAGAGGCTGCCAGCGAACGGGGGGGCGTGTTTCGGTATCGGGATCGTCAGGTTGATGGGCAGGCCATAGCCTAATCCCCCATGCAGTGCCAAGCCTGCCCATGAAGTCCCGCCACCTTCGTTCAAGTCCCACAGAGAACCAACGCTCATGTGCTTGTTTGCACCCACGGCTAACTCTACTCTAGGGTCCGCAACAGATAGCTTCCTGCTCAATTCCACATCTATGCTGACACCCCAAAGCTGTTGAGCCGACAGTGTCTTGCCGAAACCCCACTCGCCGGTGCTTGTATCTACCTGTGACGCGACTCCGTATGGCCAGATGGATACGCTGGCTCCCAGCTTCAACGACCATTTAGGAAACACCCTCGCTCGTTCTTCAGGATGTTCCTGCAACCAAGCGAAGAACTGAGTGTGAAAAGGAGCTTGATTGCGGGAGCCCCAGATGAACCCTGGATAGTCCTCCTGCGTTTCTACGATGAGCAGCTCTGCTTCGGACTGTATGACCCCTGAGCCTGTTCCAGGCTCTTCCCGTAATCCGTTAGGGTCATAGTACGCGAGAGGGCTAGAGCTACAATATGAGTACCAGTTTGACCCATAGTATATTGGGTCCCTGGATAGGAATCTTCCGACGCCGGAGTCGTAGTGCCTCGCCCCGAAGTAGTAGAGTCCCGTAGCGCCGTCCTCGGGCTTGCCGGTGAACCCGGGCGCCCCTGCGGCCATAGGGCCGGTGGACATGGTAAGCAAGCCGAATGGTTCGTAGCCGAACCTTGCGACTACCTCGCCCGCGGAGTCCGTGATCGCTCTGATCGAGCCGACCATGTCGGCATGCAGGAAATACGTCTGGGACGGATTCGAGTCCTCCCGTACTATCTTGGCCAGGTATTTTCCGTTCAGTGCGAGATAGCATGGGCCGTACCATGTTCCGGTATAGGCCGCATCTCGCACACTATGTCATCTCTGGAGCGCAGGGTTATCGCGCCAGCGCCGCTTTCGATCACCCTAACCCTTCGGTAGAAAATGCCAACAAGGCATCGCCTTTTGGATCTCCCGGTCTGAAGCGGCAGCGTGGCCTAGTCTCGGTGTATCTCCTGGATTGCTTCCTGTGCGAGCCGCTTGTTGCGAGGGGCTTCGTGCGTCAGTTCAAGAACCTGCTCTAGCAGCGGTATAGCAGATTCAGCCCCCATTTCCCCAAGCGCCACTATGGCCTCCTGCCTGACGTCAATGTCGCGGTCGAACACATATCCACATGCGAACGGCACGTCTTCGGTTGAGCCGATCATGCCAAGAGCCCTGATGCTAGCCGTCTGAACAAACCGGTCTGGGAACCGCTCCGCGATGCGCCTAAGCACTTCTCGGCTACGTTCTATCTTCATTGACCCCAGGCTGCGAATCACCGCGTGGAAGTGCATCTCCTCAAGAGGCCCCATTCCCGTTTCAGCCGCCGCCGCGAGTTTGGCCAGCTCTTCGTCGACTTCTTCAGGTTGCAGGGTGTGCTTCTGCATGGGCGATTGGGGTTGGCTCCAGAGCCTCAGCGCCTCCCTTATGGCCTCGCCTTTGGGCTTCCAGTACGGATCTTGAGACATCTCCTCCAGAACCCGGCGCGCCGGTTCGGTCTCAAGCAGCCCAATTGCCCATATCGCAAGATCCGACACTCGATGCCCCTTGGCTTCAACTTCCTGCACAAGAACGGGCAGCGCGTCATCTCCGTACAAGCGCATGCTGTACATGACATTCTGCCTGAACGCCTGATAGTACTCCGACCCATCCCAGAATTGCCGCCACCAATGGCCGTAGTAAAGCTGATCGACCATGTACCGCAGGCTCGACGGATCCAGTATCTTCTCTATGGCGTAAAGGGCGCGTTCCTTCGCGCTCCACTCCAAGTCGGACACGAGAACCAGGTGAATCCAGCCCAGGCATTCGATGCCCCTGTTCTCCCAATCTTCGATCCTTTTCTCCGCGGCAATCGATAGTACGTACCACGCAGGCAGTGATACACATGCCACAAGAAGCATCGCCAAGAGCGCCATGATTATGTGGGCAAATGAGATTCTCATGGGTTTCTACTCCGCCTCAAACCCGTAACGGCGCGCGACCTTCCTGTACTGCTCGCCGTATGCTGTCGGGTCTGTGTATTCTGACAGCCCCCGATTGTAATCGGAAAGCCACAACTCTGGGGATTCGTACTCCTTAGCTTCGGCGAGAAACGCCAGGTGTCTGGCAGCGTAATCCATGCAAGTCACAGGATCCTCTGCAAATCTCTTCGGAGGGTATCCGAAGTCAAGCATCAAAGCCGTAGAGAACTTAACCTGACATATCCCAATCGACGCATCGTGGCCTTCCATAATGAGGCCAAAAATGGCTGCCTCGCCCTTGAGCTCGGATAAGTATGAGCGCCGAACGTTCTCAGCGTACACAACGCCTAGTCAAGTGGCTTATGCACCTTTCGGCCGCGGATCGCTGAGCGTAGAATTCCTTGAACTCCGTAGTAGCCTGCTTCTTCCGCTCCGCCGCTATCTCTGGTTCATAAGGGTGAATCGATATTGTGCGTCCCGTTCTGGCTTGGGTGCACTCATTCCTGGACGGACACGCCGCACAGTCGGAAAAGCATACGACCGTCCCCTTACGCGATTCGATCACCGACGGATCGAATCGCGCCTCCGAGCCTTCGGGACAGCGCACAACCCCGGCCAGCGTATCGATGTCGAACATGCTCTTGGGATACCTTCCGTCCACTCTCGCCTCGACGGAACCTTCGCGATGAGCTCAATCCCATCGTGAGCCATGCTCTCTTTGGTCGGCCAGATGCAGTGGGCGCTATCGCCCACAACCTGCGCGGGCTTCATTTCATTAGCTTCGCACTGCTTCAGCACTTCGGGCAACGGCTCGGCATCAGCCTTGTTAGCCGCGGTTACCACGACGGAAGCGATGAAGTTCCCATCGGTGGAAATGTGCGCCTTGAAACCGTTCGCTTTGGCCGACGACGTCTTGCGGCCATGACGCATGTCCGGGTCGGTAACTGATATCACTCTGTCCTTGGCGACACCCTTCTTCATCCTTATCTGACCGTCGATATCATCCACATCCTGGTTTGCTATGCGCTCAAGCAGGTCGCATGCGTCACTCAGATCCTTGGGCAAGGGGCGCGAAGCGCGGGCGGTGGCAACAAGATTGCGCGCGTCGATTACGTAAGATTCCAGGAGCCGTCGTTTCTCCTCTGGATCGTCCCAGCTGATCTTGGGTTTCGCATCGGTTGCGTAGTCTTGACGCGAGAGAACCGGTTCAAGCTTGGAGCGAAGCTCGTGAAACTCGGCAACCCTGAGCAAACGAACGATGCCCTTGCGCAGCAGGGTGTAAGTGTCCTGAACGGCGCCTGCTCCTCGTCGGATTGCATGAACCTAGCTCGATGGTCGCAGAGAGTCACCGCGTCGATTCCGGGGAAGTCTCGGCTGACTCCCAGCGCGTACTTGCATCGCTCGTCGAACCGGGATTCCCCTTCGAACTCCCGGTCGGACCAGCCTTTCTCAAGCTGAATCAGCAGCGCGCCGAAGGTACGCACAGGCGATACCAAGGGACGCCCGACACGAGAGAAAAGAGAGCTGAACACCGAATCGTCCATTCGCGCCAGATACTGGCGCATCCTCGACCAGTAGGAGTCCTCGGGGATTCTGTTGGTCCATAACGCATCAGAGAACGTAGTCTGCTCATCGCGCCTGCCTTGCATGAGGGTCAACCTCCAACTGCGTATTACAATGCTATTATACTATAATTGGCATGCAAAGTGGAGTACAATGTAACGAAATCCAGAGATACTCTTGTTATCAAATCGGCTTACACGGATTTCCGTTGCCGATACACGACCGGTTTGCGAGGGCTTTCGAGCAGATTCCTAGGGCCCGACAGCAACCGACCTTGCGAAGCCCCTTCGGGCCACCGTTCCTGCCCGCTCAAGGCACGAGATAGGACATGAGCAGGCCCATGAGAATAACCATGACTCCCGACGCTCGGAACCAGAACAGCATGTACCTCTGCCGCCAGACGCTTCCTTCGGGCGTGAGCTGGATTATGGCGGCGGAGTTGAGAACTGCGAGTACGCCGATCATCATGGCTAGGTGAGCGATAAGCTGGCCTCCAGTGATTGCGCGTAGCGAGGATAACAGCCCTTTTCGAACAGCTATTGTGGACAACGCACCTCCAATGATTGCCACGAGTCCTATGAGCCTCGCTCCGCCTACAGCGTGCCGCCACCACACCATATAGCGATCAACTTGCCTGGCATCCATGTGAAAATACGGCAGTAGTGCATCCCGATACTCGTCAAATAGGCTTACCACGTAACGAGCTTGGTGCAATTGACATATGCCGAATGCAATTGCCAATACACCCCATATGTCCGACATTCCCATACTCACGCACAAGGCTGTGCCGACCCAGAGGAGTGTTCCCCACCTGGCGGCATACGCTATGCTCTTTCTTCCTACTTTCCACATGCGACGGAATTGAGACATGAACTCCTGCAATACTCTTCGCAAGAGCATTCCCTCCTGCACAAAGGCCGGTCCTTAGGCATTAAGACCAGGTATGCGACCTTCCGTCCAGCGTTGCATTATCTATGGCCGAGGCAAAATTCGGCTACACGGCTACACGGCACAGTACGTGACCCCGCTCGAAGCGCCGCCGGCTGGTTTTTGGTAATCCGGTCTGTCACTGCTCATCCCCCCGAAGGCCCGGGCGGGAATACCCAGTTCATCCATGATGATCCTCTTTGCCGGATCAGGCAGATGCTGCATCTGCCGAAGCATCCAGGGAACGATGCGATCCTCGACAAACCGCCGCACCCATCCGGTTACTCCGAGGACCTGACAGCCGCCAATGGTTCCATGCCCTTCTGCTGGAAGCACTGAAACGCCCCAAGTGACCGTAACTCCGATGCACTGATCCGAACGCGTTACCTCAAGTCCCAATGGTCCTGCACTGCCCCCCGCCGCGCATCCGATTCCCCGCAAGTCGAATATCGTATCTGCTCCAGTAAATGTGAACGCGCCAGCCGCCCCGATATTTGGCGTTCCTCCTCCGAAATCCGCAGCGACAAGGATTCCCACATTCCCGTACCCGTCTATCACTACCTGGCCTGTTAACCCCACCTTCAGAAGAAACGCCGCCATAGCATTGCCGCCAGCGGCAAACGTCCATCGACCATCGGGGTCGATGTACATGAGCGGGTTGTTGAGGCAATGCACGTACCAGTTCATTCCCTGCCGCGCCGGATCCTCGCTTATGAACCTCCCGACCTCGGGGTCGTAGTATCTTGCGCCGAAGTAGTAGAGCTCCGTAGCGCCGTCCTCGGGCTTGCCGGTGAACCTGTGCGCCCCGGAAGCCATCGGGCCGGTGGACATCGTAAGCAGACCGAACGGCTCGTACTCGAATCGAGCCACGACCTCGCCCGCGGAGTCGGTGATCGCTCTTATGGAGCCCACCATGTCGGTGTGCAGGAAGTAGGTCTGAGCAGGATCCGAGTTCTCCTGTACCATCTTGGCCAGGTATTTTCCGTTCAGGACGAGATAGCATGTGACAGTCCTGTC
>JAYFQW010000037.1 GCA_034926675.1 Clostridia bacterium
CGCCCACCGGATGAAACCGTGCCGTCAACGCTCAGCAGTTTCGCAGATGTGACGCACATACCGGAAGAGCTGGGACAAGCGATGAGACTAGAGGAGATTCGGGAGTCTGGATCTGAGGAGAATCACAGCGGCAATTTACACAACTTGACAAGACGTGACCCAGGAAGAGCTTATCTGGCGTTGTTCCAAAGGCCATTGCAATGTCCACTGCCATCTCGTAAGTTAGTCGGATGTTGCCTCTTTCAAGTTCGGACATGTATTGCTTAGAACGACCTATCTTCGTGCCAAGTTGCTCCAATGTCATTCCGCGTTGCTGCCTGATTTGGCGTAATCCGTGAATTGTCGGCATGCGGCTCTCCTGCCTGCCCACTCAGTCCAGATTTTGTGTATCGTTCGACCTAACCCGAGTATAGTACAGATATTCTGTACTGTCAAGCAGGTGTGTAAAGACTTAGTTTACATGTAAGAGTCCAGACATAATGGACTAAACTATGATGGGAGGTGGTCTCTGTGGACTTCGCCAGCCGCCTGCGCCAGTTGAGGCGGGAGAGAGGCTTGACCCAATCTTCTCTGGCCGGATATCTGGGCATATCGAAGCAAGCCATCTCAAACTACGAGACCCGCGCCAACACCGCTCCTCAGGACGTAATGGAGCACCTGGCTGACATATTCAACGTGTCGATTGACTATCTGATGGGACGCTCAGATTTCCAGCATGCACCGTGCGTTCATGGGCATGGAGACGCGTACAGCCTGCCTCCCGAACTGCAGGCCGCGTTTCGCGGCCGGAGGTGGGATCAACTCAGACCCGAGACCAGGCGGATTATCGTGCGCGTTGTCTCGCAGATCGAAGCCGAATTGGAGCATCTGGAACCAGAGGAAGGCGAGTAAGGCTATCCACGCACGGTCGCCAGCTTTCTGCCCACTACAGGAATTGCGCATCATCGCATGGAATTACACATAAAGACTGGGCCTTCTTGCAGCAAGATCCTCCCGGGTTGCGCTCTGGGTTGTCGACTGGCTTGTCGCGAACCAGATCATGCGGCGCAACGACGACGACTTCTGTGAAGCATCGCACGAAGGATCGACCTGCTCGTGAGAAGGAGAATGATGGCAGCGCATCGAAAGCGCCAGTTGTATGCAACAACGCCAAAACACATCTGGAGGGTTGAACAATGAGAAAACGAAGCGCAGCCTTGATCATTGCCGTTCTAGTCATGTTGTCGTTTTCGCTAACTCTGCACGTTCAAGCGGCTCTTCCATCTGCCAAACACATTGCTGCCGAGAGTAGTGTTGAACTCCAGAACCAGGGCCAGACGATCAGGGGAACCCTGACGATGCCGAAGGCTGAAGGCCCCTTCCCGGTTGTGATCATTTTCCACGGGTTCAGCGGCCAAAGGCATGAGATGCCGGTTGTCGGCACAGACGAAGCCCTTTTCCAGCGGACTGCTCGCGTCCTGGCCGAACAGGGTTACGCCAGTCTCCGCATTGATTTTCGTGGCTCAGGTGAGAGCGATGGTCAATGGGCT
This sequence comes from Clostridia bacterium, assembly GCA_034926675.1. NCBI lineage: Bacteria > Bacillati > Bacillota > Clostridia > Clostridia bacterium. Next base: position 1,530 of record JAYFQW010000037.1, read on the forward strand.
GACACTACGTTCAGCGGGCAGATCTCCGATGCCTTGGCTGCCGTGGACTACGTTTGCGGGTTGGACGAGCTCGACCCTAATCGCGTGGCCGTTCTCGGCCTAAGCCAGGGAGGCCTGGTAGCTGCCGCGACGGCCGGGAGAGACCGGCGTGTCGCCTCGGCGGTTCTCTGGTCAGCCGTGGCCAGTCCATCTGCAACATACGCCGACCTATTGGGGGCGGATGCAGTACTAAGGGGGCTGAACTGCGGCGTTGACGATCTGGTTACCGCTGCATTGCCGTGGGGCGCTACGACAACCCTGAAGGGTTCGTTCTTCCGCGACCTGTACATAGTTGACCCAGTAGCCGAGATCACTGCTTACAAGGGTCCACTTCTTGTCATCGTGGGCCTGAACGACACTATCGTGTCGCCGCAACCCCAATCCGGAGAGATCTACCTTGCCTATCACCAGGGCGACGAGGCACTGGTGCAGCTCGACGCTGACCACATGTTTGATTGTCTGGCCAGGCCTGAGAAGGTTGACGAGGCGATTTGCGCCACCATTGGCTGGTTGGACAAAACGCTCTGAGTCTGAAGCCCGACTCATCGAGACTCATGGAGATATCTGGAGCCGAGGCTAAATGCCTCGGCTCGCTTCAGGTGCGCTCGGCATGTTCGTCGTCTAGTGGGTGAGAGTCTCTGACGGCGAAGGCAGCAGTAGCCGTAGCTTAAGCTCACGTTCCGCCGCCATGGCGGCGATCAGACAAGTCGCGCCCGACAGAGACTCGACATACTCCGCAATGTGATTCTGAGTCGTTGGGCGCCGTGTGTTATAGCCGTTCCTCCTGAGTAATCCGATGCTCTGTTCTACTCATGGCGGCGGCACTCCTGCATGCCGAGTTTCGGAGAGGCCGAGGGATCTGGGACAGATCTCGAGATTGTGGTTCAGCATGACGCGCGTGTTCACCTCGGAAGGATTCGGGGCAACGATGGAGAACTTAATGCTAAGGGCTTAATAACTCCATATTAATTCGTGGGGCTTAACAGCGTTCAGGGAGCCAGGTCATGTCGGAATGGGAGGACTGCCGGTGAACACTGCGCTGCTGGATTCCTCGCAGGCCGCGGGCGGGCTGGTTCTGGGTGCACTCGTTCTAGGGCTCGAATACTGGGCCAAGGAGCTGGTCTCTGCTAGTCCGGCTGTTGCTGCGGCCTGCGTTCTCAATAGGCGGGTCTACTGGCGCGCTCGCGCCCTCCTAGCCGGAGTGCTGGCCGTTGCGCTGGCGATGGCATTTCGCCCGGGCTGGTGGATCATCGTGGTCGCATCTGCACAGGCCGCCCTTGCCGGCGCCGAACTGGCCTGTGACAGCCTGCAGGCCAGGCTGTATCTCAGGACGGGCTTCAGCTTTCGTCGGCTCGGGCTAGTTCCAATGCTCCTTCTGGTTGCGCTTGCCGCCAATCACGTCGTCCGATGCATGCTGGGCAAGATCACCCCTCATGGACTGAGCGATGCTCCGATCTACCCAGGCGAGGAGCCATACGCTGATAATGAGACTATCAAGGCAGGCCGGGTCATTGGCATGCTGGAGAGGTGGATAATGGCGACCTTCATAGTGCTAGGACAGTACGGCGCCATTGGTCTGACTTTGACGGCCAAGTCCATCGCCCGATTCTCAAAGATCGAGAAGGATCCCGCGTTCGCCGAGTACTACTTGCTCGGAACACTGTTCAGCATGGTGATAGCTCTGCTGGTGGGGCTTCTGCTCAAGGTGGTGGTCTGATGGTTCCCGCGGGCGAATTCGTTGCAGTCAAAATCGATATCCGGAGGTCAAGGCGGATACGAAACCGCGAACAGGGGCAGGAGCAGTTCTTCGAAACGGTGGCGGTCTTGAATAGGGAATTCGCTGACTCCATTCAGGCTCGGTTCGTGGTGACGCATGGTGACGAGGCGCAGGGGATGTTGAAGGCGGATGCGGCGCGAGACGCATTCCCAATAGTCGAGCGGGCGACTAGCGCAATGTCCCTCGCTGAGCTGCGTTTCGGAATAGGGCTTGGCGCTCTCGCCACATCGTTGCGGCCTGAAGCCATCGGAATGGATGGAGAGGCTTGGTACAGGGCGGGCTCAGCCTTGGACACCGCCAAGACAAGGAAGAAATATGTGGTGTTCGATGGTTTCGGTGATCAGGTAGATAAGCAACTGTGCGCGATGGCCAATCTCCTGCTCTATCTGAGGAACGGGTGGAGTGATCAGCAGCGTCGCGTGGTGGAGCTTGTGGATGCTGGCAACACGCAGTCAGCCGCTGCAGCTCTACTCGGGGTAACCGAGGCTGCAGTCTCGCAACGGCTCCGAGCGGCCGGCTGGCATTTCTATAGAGACGGGCGGGACATCATGGCGAGCTTGCTTACTGTATGAGAGTTCACATCTGTGTAACCGCAGGGACGCCACTGTTAACAGTTATGTCATCCTCCCTTAACCACCCCACGTGATAATGGGTGTGAAGGGAGGATGATTTCTATGAGGTGCACACCCAGATCCACAGCAGTCATCTGCATGTTGGCCTTCACGCTGGTTCTGAGCACGGGGCTTGCCAGCGCCCGAAGCCAGGTCACCGTTCAGGGATCCACCACAGTTCTTCCTATTGTACAGAGGATGGCGGAAGAGTTCATGAAGGAGAATCCATCTGTCTCCATGTCGGTGCGGGGTGGAGGGTCAGGCAACGGCCTGGCCGCGCTGATCGATTCCACGGTGCAGATCGCTATGGCATCACGGTTCATCAAGCCCGAGGAGGTCAAGAGGGCCATAGCAAACGACGTGTACCCGGTTCCGTTCAGGATTGCCCTTGATGGCATTGCAGTCGTGGTGAACTCGAAGAACCCAGTGGACAAGCTCACCCTGGCCCAACTGAAGTCGGTGTACACTGGGGAGATCACTAACTGGAAGCAGCTCGGAGGCCCGGACCTGAAGATAGTGGCCGTATCCCGCGATACCAGCTCAGGCACTTACGAGGTGTATGAGGAACTGGTGATGAAGGGCGCGAGGGTTGCCCCCGACGCTCTGCTTCAGGCGTCCAACGGCGCAGTTGTCGATGTGGTGTCGAGGACCCCAGGCGCCATAGGATACGTGGGCCTCGGATACCTCGCATCGAACCTCAAGGCGGTGAAGGTCGGAGTGTCCGACAAGGCGTACGTGCAGCCGTCTCTTGCCTCCGTTCAGTCGGGGCAATATCCGATAGCCAGGAACCTGTACGTTTTCACCAAGGATTGGCCCACCGGCGACTCAGCCAGGTTCATCGACTTCATGCTGAGCCCTGCAGGTCAGAAGGTTGTTCGCGAAGAGGGCTTCGTGCCTCTCTGGTGATGGAGGAGCATGTCATGAAGAATCAGGTTCGCGAAGGCGCCGCTCGCGTGCTTTTGGCCGCGGCGGCCCTATCATCGTTGGCGTTTCTGATCGGGATCATTCTGGTGTTGTTCCGCGAGGCGTTGCCGGCGCTTCGCGGTGTGGGACTGGCTGAGTTCGCCTTTGGCACAGAATGGTATCCCACCTCTAACCCGCCTTCGTTTGGGGCCCTGCCTCTGATTGCTGCGTCGCTTCAGGTTACTGTGGGATCCATGGCCATCGCAGTCCCGCTAGGACTGCTATCAGCCATGTTCATGTCGCAGGTTCTCCCCGCGTCCATACGGCAGATTGTGAAGCCCGCAGTCGAGCTTCTCGCAGGGTTGCCATCAGTAGTGTACGGGCTTTTCGGTATGCAGTTCGCTGCTCCAGCGGTGATGCGCATCTTCCATCTGCCGACCGGGCTCACAGCCCTAACTGCATCCATTGTGCTTGGGATCATGGCGCTTCCCACAGTGGCGAGCATAGCGGAGGACGCTTTCTCTTCAGTGCCGTCAGCCTACAAGGAGGCTTCAGTTGCACTCGGCGCCACCACGTGGGAGACGGTGAGCAGGGTTGTCGTTCCCGTGGCCCTTCCGGGGGTTGTTACTGCAGTTCTGCTGGGAATCAGTCGGGCCATAGGGGAGACCATGACAGTGCTCATGGTCGCCGGCGGATCTGCGCGAGTCCCCACTTCATTTCTGCAGCCGGTGAGGCCTATGACCGCGACGATCGCGGCGGAGATGGGGGAGACTCCGGTAGGAAGCCTCCACTACCAGGCGCTGTTTGTTCTCGCAGCTGGGCTGTTCGTTATTACTCTGCTGTTCAACCTCGTTGCGCAGAGGCTGACGGCGAAGTTCAGGGCGAAGGTGGGATGAGCAATGAAGGCCGTGATCTCGAGCGCGCCGGACCCTTCGATCAGCAGTTGTACTGCCAGGGAACGCAGGCAGCGCAGGCGTCGCGAACGTACGCAGATCGTTATGCTCATTACTATGGGCGCTGGACTTGTGGTGACACTCGGATTCCTCCTGCTTATGCTGGGGTTCATTGGGTGGCGGGGTTTGCCCGTAGTCAACTGGGCATTCCTCACCCAGATGCCTCGCAGGGGTATGACTGAAGGCGGAATCCTTCCTGCGATTCTGGGCACGTTCTGGCTGACGGTCGGCTCAATGGCCGTCGCCGGGCTTCTCGGGGTTGCATCAGCCGTGTACCTTGCGGAATATGCGCGGCAGGGATTCGCCCTGAGGCTGATCAGAACGGGCGTGGCCAACCTGGCGGGGGTTCCTTCGGTAGTGTTCGGCCTGTTCGGGCTGGCTGTGTTTGTAAAGGCCATGAGGCTCGGGGTTTCGATACTCTCCGGTGCACTTACCCTGGCGATAGTAGTGCTGCCCACGATCATCCGGTCGTCAGAAGAGGCGATAATGGCTGTGCCAGGGTCGTATCGTGAGGCATCCCTCGCGCTTGGAGCGACCAAGTGGCAGACAGTTCGCTACGCGGTGCTGCCGTCGGCATTCCCGGGAATACTCACTGGGTTCATACTATCGATTGCACGCGCGATGGGGGAAACTGCCCCCATAATGCTCACTGCGGCCACATTCTTCACGGCAAGCCTGCCGCACTCTCCCTTCGATGAGGTGCAGGCCCTTGCGTACCACATATTCGCGCTCGTTACTGAAGGGACTCGCCCGGAAGCACAGACGCCGATGGCTTTCGGAACCGCCGTTGTCCTCATGGCGATGGTGATTGGAATGAACCTCATAGCCACTTCGTTGAGAGCTCGTTACGAGAAGAAGCGCGCGCGCTGATGCGTCAGGCCCGGGGAGACCTCCCGGCGGCCTGGCGCCAGGTGAGCCCTCAAAGCTCAGTACGCCTCTCGCTGCCCGGTAACCATGTATATCACACGCTCTCCAATGTTCGTGGCGTGATCCGCGATCCGCTCCAGGAATCTCGCAACGAAGAGCAGATGCGCCGCCTGCAGGCTGACGTTCGAGTCGTGGCTCGTTACGATGAAGGTCATGAGTTCATCAAACAGGATTTGGTAGGTTCCATCTACAATGTCATCGTTCTTGCAGGTAGCGCGCGCGAGATCTGCGTCGTGCGATACGAATGCGTCTAGGCTTCCCTTGATCATGGCCTGGGATAGCCGCGCCATCTTCGGGATATCGATCAACGGCTTGATTAGGGGCCGATTCCCGATCCTGATCACTGTCTCGCTTATGTTGACCGCATGATCCCCGATTCGTTCCAGATCCGTTGCGATGAGAATCGCCGTGGTGACCAGTCTGAGGTCCTTCGCGAGCGGTTGTTGCAGTGCGAGGAGGTTCACGCACCGCTGTTCGATTCCAAGTTCGAGTTCGTCGATCCCTGCGTCGCCCGCTGCTGCATCGCGGGCCATAGCCGCATCTTGCTTCGCAAGGGCTTCCACCGACCGGCGCACCGCATCCTCTACGACGCTGCCCATGCGTAGAATGTCCTGGTTCAAGGCTGCAAGCTCGCTCTCATATGCCTGCCTTCTCACATCCGACTCCTCCTTGCGGGTTCTGATTGTGCGCTGCCCTTTCAGCCGTATCTGGCGCTATCCGAAACGGCCGGTAATGTAGTCCTCGGTTCGCTTGTCATGTGGTGTCTCGAAGATGCTTTTGGCATCGCCGTATTCTACAAGTTCGCCCATGAGGAAGAAGCCGGTCTTGTCCGACACTCGCGCGGCCTGCTGCATGTTATGGGTGACGATCACAATCGTGTACTTGCGCTTTAGCTCCGCCATGAGATCCTCTATGCTTGCGGTCGATATGGGATCGAGGGCAGAGCACGGCTCATCCATCAGCAGCACTTCGGGTTCAACCGCGAGCACCCTGGCGATGCACAGTCTCTGCTGCTGGCCTCCGGATAGCCGCAAGGCTGACTCTCTGAGCCTGTCCTTCACCTCATCCCACAGTGCCGCGGCCCTGAGGCTCCGTTCCACCATGTCTGCCAGCCGCTGCCCTACGGCCATTCCATGGATCCGCGGACCGTAGGCCACATTGTCAAACACTGACATGGGGAACGGGTTGGGCCTCTGGAATACCATTCCTATGCGCTTGCGGAGCCTCACCAGGTCGGTTCCTGGCCCGTAGATGTCCTGGCCGTCGATCACTACACTTCCGCGGACTGATGCACCAGGCGCCAGGTCATTCATGCGGTTCAGCGTCCTGAGAAACGTGGACTTCCCACAGCCGGACGGGCCAATGAGCGCTGTGATCGTGTTCGCGTCAATTGAAATGGACATGTTCTTCAGGGCTTGATAGGCACCGTAGAAGACATCTAACGAAGTGGTGTGGATCTTATCTGGCATGTCGTCAGACACCCCCCACAGATATTCTGTCACAGGCCTTTTGCACGCGCATTCCCGGCCTGTAAACAGTTGTTGTGGGGGTGTTAACCACGTGTTAAGCAGTGACATAAGGGTTAGCCGCATTCGCGCATCCGCTATTCAGGGTCGGGGGAATTCCGCGTTCCGAATTGACTACATGTGGCCGGAGGAGGCCCAAACCGGTACGGTGAAAGAGAAGGTGGATCCTCTGCCAGGCACGCTGCTGGCCCATGCCTCTCCGCCATGTCGCTCCACTATGTGTTTCACTATTGAGAGGCCGAGCCCGGTGCCTCCTAGCTGGCGTGATCGCGCTCGGTCCACGCGGTAGAATCTCTCAAATATCCTGGGAAGGTGTTCCACGGGAATGCCCACGCCCGTGTCTGCGACGTCCACGCGGACTGTAGCGCCCACGCACGACGCAGAGACTACGATGCTTCCGCCATCAGGGGTGTACTTTACTGCGTTTTCGAGCAGGTTCACCAGAACCTGCACAATGAGGGGTTCATCGCCCTGCACTGCGGGCAACTCAGCCGGGATCTGAAGGAGGACCTGGATGCTCTTGCCCTCGGCCTTGCTCTGCACGGCCTCCAATGCGCGTTGTGCGGCGTCTGAGATCATGACGGGCGATAGAGGCATTGAGGCATTAGTACACTCGAGCCTAGAGAGATCGAGAAGGTCAGAGATGATATGCGCTAGCCTGTCTGCCTCGCGGTCGATGAGTTCGAGGAATCGTCTCAGGGTTTCCCCGTCTTCCATTGCACCGTCCAACAGTGTATCTGCAAATCCCTTGATTGATGTGACTGGGGTTCGAAGCTCGTGCGATACATTGGACACGAAGTCCTGTCGCACAAGTTCGAGCCGTCGAAGGTCTGTCACGTCTTGGAGAACGGCGACTGCGCCCGCAACCCCAGAGCCGGAGGCGCCGGAAATGGGCGCCGCGTGGATTCTCAGGGCGAGAGCGCGCGGCGACTGAGCCGTGGTTTCTCGGATGTCATCACTTCCAGCTGAAGCAATCGCCAGCGAGTCTGCCAGATCTCGGTTGCGCACTATCTCCAGGATATGCCTGTTGAGGGCCTGGTCTGCTCTCACGCCGAACATGTCGCAGGCCGCCTGATTGACCAATAGGATTCTCTGGGATGCGTCGACGGCGACAACCCCATCTGCCATGGCAGATAGAATGGTTTCCATCTGGTTCTTCTGCCTTGAGATCTCTCCGACGCTTTGCTCCAACTCCCGAGCCATGTGGTTGAACGCCTCAGCAAGCTGGCCTAGTTCATCGTTGCTCCTGGCTCTGACCTTGCGGCTGAAGTCGCCGCGGGCGATTGCGCGGGCTGCAGTGGCCATGTTCTTGAGAGGATCGCTTATGCCCTTAGAAAGCACCAGGCTGAGGGCGACTCCGGCGATGGCGGCAATTCCGACGGCGTTCAGCATGAAGCCCCTCACTGCTGCTGATGACTGCTCCACTTGAGCCAGGGAGGCCGCCACTCTCACATAGCCAATCACGTCGCCTGCGGACGTGGTTACCGGCACTGCGCAGTACCTAAGGCCGCTGCCCAGGCTCACGCTGTATCTTGTAATCAGCCCGACGCCTGACCGGTACGCCTGAAGAACCTCTGGCCGGTTACCATGGTTTTCCATTGAGACAGGATTGCCCTGAGAATCTCCTAGGACCGTTCCGTCTGCTGCGATAACCGTGACGCGAAGCCCTGTCTTGGCTCCTAAGCCATCAGCCATGAGATCGATGGCTGCGGGGCTCTGGGTCTGTACAAGCATATTCCGCACTACCTCTGCGACGAGCATGGCGTCCGTGGTTAGTTCATGATCGGTCCTGGAGACGAGATGCCCGTGAATGGCGCTGGTGAGGCAACCAGTGATGAGCAGTAACGAGATCATCACCACAAGAACGTACGTGGCGGACAGACGCTGGCGATATCCCAAGCGAACCATAGACTCCCGGCCTCCCTGATAGGCGCCTTACTTACGCATGTTCCGAGAATCGGTAGCCCACACCATGCACTGTTTGAATGTACACAGGACGCGAGTCGTCCTTCTCGATCTTCTGTCGGAGACGGCGGACATGCACGTCCACTGTGCGCGTATTGCCTGCATACTCGTACCCCCAGACTCGTTCCAGGAGAAGCTCGCGGGAAAGCACTCGACCGCTGTTGGCAACGAGAAAACGGAGCAACTCCAGCTCCTTCGGTGTAACCTCGACCCGGCGTCCGCGGACCTCCAACTCGAACCTGTCAGCGTCAATCAGCACATCGCCTACGCGAATCCGGCTAGGCTCATCACCCCGTCCGCCTGGCGCGGAGTTCATGCTCTGCCGACGAAGCATTGCTTTCACTCTGGCCACAAGCTCGCGAGGGCTGAACGGTTTCGTTACGTAGTCGTCTGCTCCCACTGATAGCCCGAGCACCTTGTCGAACTCCTCGGCCTTCGCGGTGAGCATGATGATTGGCACTGTCATCTCCCTGCGAAGCGTCTGGCAGACCTCAATCCCATCGATGCCAGGAAGCATCAGATCGAGGATGATGAGGTCAGGCCCATGGGTCCTCGCTTTCTGTAGGGCTTCCTCACCGTCATATGCTGCGTCAACGCAGAAACTCTCCCGCTCCAAGTTGAACTGAATCAGCTCTACGATCGAAGGCTCATCGTCGACTACCAGGACCCTCTTGGACATGTGTGCACCTCCTCGGGCCTGATGTGCCCAGACTCATTATACCACCTGCTGAGCCTGGTGATGGAACGTGCACTTGAGTGGGTCATTGCACCTGCGCGTTGCTCATGCGGAGAATGAGTGAAGATCATTGGAAGGCCGCCCAGGCCTCGCATGAAGCGAGGGCGGGGCGGCGCGGCGCCTGCGTACGCTCAGCGTTTCGCTGCGGGACAGATTCCGTCGTCTTCTTGGCAGAATGAGCACACGGGAGAGAGCATCTCTGCTGCCTTGATCGTGTACTCAATGCTGCTGGTCACTGCATTCCCACTGTGAACGCTCACAAACGCCCTGATTGGCGCGTTGGCTGGGATCGGGCACACGACTGCCTCGAAATTGCCTGCATTGGCGCTGAGCGCCGCATCTTTGACACAGCATCCGCCTGCGATGTTGGCAAGACGCCTAGAGTCAACTGGGTTGCATGCGGGGCAATCGAGGCTGAAGAGCTTCACGTCGGCGTCGATGGGTGTGTTCCCGGTGTTTTGCACCTTCACGTTGATGGCATTGTTCTGCCCGGTGCGCACGAAGAACGGCCCTGTGGTGAGCGGCCCTGTCGACGGCGGTCCACCGTCCGGCGGAGTCGGATTGTGCTCCTGAACCTCAACACTGCACACCCTGTCGAGGTCGATCACCATGAACTGAGCGGTCTCACTCTCTACCATGCAGCCTCCGCTTACAGCCCTGATCAGGATTCCTGTGGAGTCGCACGGTGCAAGGCTCAGGAACCCGCAGCCTATCGAATGCAGATGCGCATTGCTGGCCTTCTTGCAGCAGCCGTCGCACTCGAACTCGACGGCCACACATAGGTCGTCAAGGTCTCCGCACCCACTGAGCGCTTTTGCCAGTGGATGCTGGCAGAAGACATTCTCATCACTTACCTCTGGGCCGGGAGAGGTATGATCTACGTCCACTTTCCTTCGCCCTCCTAGATGAGTTGATTCTTGAGGTCACGACGCTCAATGCACTATACGCGAGGGTGATGAGGGGGTGTTTGGGACAATGAGGCGCTAGGCCTCAGGGCATCCGTGTCCTTTGGTACAACGTTAGGCATATCCAGACGTGTTCGATTGGCAAAAGTGACGCAACCTGGAGGATTCCTTACGCACTGCGTCGTAGTAGTGAGCCATCGCTCTAGCACGGGCCGTATACCATGGACAGTGCAGAGGAGGACATAGCGGTATGAAAAACCATGCAGTATTCGGCCAGCACATGAGCCAATGTGGGAAACCCGTAGCGTTGGTTCTCTGTGCCATCGCGGTATTCGTGGCGTTCTCGGGTATCGCAGCAGCCTCGCAGGCAGCGCCTGAGCTATTCTCTGAGATGCTGTCCGGACCGATCTGGACCGTCATCTACGAGGCAGCGTCTGTCCATCCTGACTCGGCCCACCCGGGCGCTTTTGTTGAGGGGACGCCGGTGCGTGCAAACCTTAGGCTGTTCGACTCGGCAGGTTGGCTGATCCAGGACATTGCATACTCGGTGGATGGATCCGCGTCGGTCAAGTCCATCACTTCCGTGGATGGTCAGGGGATTCCAGTCAGCGTGCTCCACTATTCCGGCAAGAACGCTCTCATGGCGAGGGAGTCCATCCAGCGATCTGCAGCGGACGATGGCGGTCTCAGCTTCGTGCGAACAGTCTGGGCGGTCGATGGAACCCTGACGAGCACGACTGTGGTTCGCTGTGACCGCTCCGGGCGCGAGATCTCAAGGGAGGTTCGCACGGCAGATGGCGTCGTAGCAGTTACGATGCTCAACGAGTACGATCCTAACGGCCGGTTGCGCTCGCGGAAGGAGTATGGTCCTGCTGGGGCGCTAACAACGGACACCGAGTGGGACTACGATCAGTCCAATGGCCTGCTGGTTTCAGAGATGCGTAAGGGGCCTGAGGGCGAGTTCACATCGACGTTCGAACTCGACCTGGATGGGAACTGGATTGTGAAACGCACCTCCAGGATGATCAGGCTTCAAGATGGCAGCGTCGTGTTGGAGCCGAACGAGATCATCTACAGATCCATCACTACACATGGCTGAGAGTGCTGACGCAAGCCCCCGGGCGGGGCGGGGAATCCCTCTGTCGATGCTCGCATCTCTCATCATCAACTCCAGTTTCGGCGACAAATTCTCATAGGAGGTAGTCGAGTATGAAATCAGGTTCAAAGTGTCTGTCTCTGTCTCTGTCGCTAGTTGCGTTGGTTCTGATGCTGGCCGCTATTGCCCTTGCACCGGCGATGTCGGCCGCAGGCGCCGCCGCTATCCCCAAGGCTTCACAGCCTGTGCTTATGGTGAGTGCGGGGCAGGGCAATGGAGTCCTCGTCGCGACTGCTCTCGCCGATAGGATAAAGCTCCCCTACGACTACTCTGATGTCCCCACCGCGAAGCACGTTGCGGCAGGCGCCGGCCTGGAAGGGTTCGTTGAGGGCGATGGTGCGCACAGAGAGCTGAAGTCGGGAAAGCCGAAGGGAACTCCCTACCAGACCGTGTTCCTTGTCATGGGCGCAAGCCTCAAGGGAATGGGAGCGTCGGGGCTCTCCCTGAACCAGGAGGTAGCACGGCTTAAGGATGTCATCAAGTACTGCCGGGACAAGAAGATTCTCCTTGTCGGCATGCACGTTGAGGGCAAGGCCATGCGCGGCAAGCCTGGGTCGGACAATGAGGCAATCATCGATGCCGTCGCTCCATTCTGCGACTACCTTATCGTGATGAACACGAGCAACCAGGACGGCAAGTTCACACAGATCGGCAAGGAGAAGAACATCCCAGTGAGCGTGGCCGAGAAGACCAGCGAGATCCAGACCATATTCCAGACGATGTTCGGCCTTGCCAAGTAGTGGATCAGGTTGCTTGGCCCTACGAAAGGAGAATGGGCATGTTCCTTAAAGTCTCAGTAGTGCTCGCGGTGATGGTTGGAGCTTACATCATCGCAAAGGGCCCGTTGAAGCTGTCGGTGGAGCTATCTATGCTCATTGCCGGGCTGGCGGGCGCAGTGGCCAGCGGAAACTACCTGCCACTGCGGCATATCGCAGAAGGGTCGGTCACATATCTCGACTTGGCCCTCATTTTCTTCACAGCCACTCTCTTCATGAACATAATCAAGGAGTCTGGCGGCCTCAACTACGCTGTCAGAGGGATTCTCACGGAGTTCGGGAACAATAGACCGGTTGCTCTGATTCTTCTGATGTTCCTCATGCTCATACCTGGGGCTCTCACAGGCTCTGGGAGCGTTTCGGTTTTGGTCTCGGGAGGCGCCGTCGCCATGGCCCTCTCGCATCTGGGGATCTCCAGGCAGAGAATTGCAGCCATGATATTCATCCTTGCCGGGCTTGCCGCTGTGGCGCCTCCTGTGAGCGTTTGGGCCATGATGACATGTGCAGGAACTGCGATTCCCTACGTGGGCTTCGAGCTTCCGCTGGGCGTTCCAGTACTGCTGCTTGGGGTGTTCACGTCGTTCTACTATGGCCTCCGCCGCACTGAGAGGCTTGGCGACTCAGTGAAGGAGCTTCCCGATGTTCCAACCGGGCAGAGCGGAGTGCGCGTGTTCGTTCCTTTCGCAGTCGTGTTTGCGCTTATCATTGCATCTCGGCTTTGGCCTTACAAGATGCCAATTCTCGGCCTGCCTCTGATATTCATGATCGGCGCCGTGGTTGCCCTGCTGATTAGCCCTAAGAAGGTGGACCTTCTGAGGGTGTCAAACGAGACTGTGCGGCAGCTGCTTCCTCTGCTTACCACGGTCACAGTCATTGGAATCCTGATTCAGTTGATGACCGTGACTGGAGTCCGAGGCCTGCTCTCTTATTGGGTGATCGCAATGCCGCTGGTGCTCATATTTGCGCTCCTGCCCATTACCATCCCGCTGTCGGAGGGAGTGCTCGGGTTCGGTGGCGCAGCTGTTATCGGGATCCCACTTATCTGGACGTTCAACTCAGTTGGAGTACATCCGACGATAGCCTTGGCAGGGCTTTCGCTGTTGTGGTTCCTAGGTGATGCTCTGCCGCCGACAGCCATCATTGGCAGACTCACTGTACAGACTGTGGACTACAAAGGTTCCTATTGGACCTTCCTGAAGACATGCTGGGCGCCATGGGCCGTCATAACGGTCGTGGGCACATTAATGGTGGTTTTCAGCAAGCAACTGGCGTTCCTCGTCATATAGCGGGGGGCGCATCTACTGGAGGTGAGGCGGATGTCGATCATAACGATTCTGTACTACGCAATATCGGCCTACCTCGCGGCGCTGTGCGTCTGGAACTTCGTGCGCGAGAAGAGACTTCAGGAGGCGGCCATGTACGCGGTGGTCCTGGTCCCGCTGCTCTTGAGGGTATTCCGCATTAAGTGACAGGCGCGAGGATGGAGGGTTAAGGAATGTCACGAAATGCCCTGGGCAAGCTGATCATAGCGGTGGTCGCCCTCATGGTTCTCGTGGTTGGCGGCCGCGAGCTCTACATTCACCGGCGCTACAAAGAGCCGGTCGTTCTAGGACCTGGAGTCTCAGATGTGCGAAAGCTCTCCGATTACTTCGCTCCTCTGAAGGGCACTGCCAACGATTCCACCGTGTACGTGCTCGACGGTGAGCGTGAGGGCGGCAATGTGCTGATTCTGGGCGGAAGCCATCCGGCAGAGGTGGCAGGAACGCTCGCAGCGATTGTCATGGTGGAGAACGCCCGCGTGCAGGCGGGAAAGGTGTTCGTCATCCCTCACATGAACCGGAGTGGATCGACGGGCACTCAGCCGTCTGGAGGCTATCCGCTCTACTACGATATCAAGACCGATTTCGGAGCTAGGAAGTTCAGGCTTGGAGATAGGGTTACCAACCCTCTCGACCAGTGGCCCGACCCGGATGTATATGTTCACTATCCGAGCGGTCAGTCTCTGTCGTATGTTGAGATCCGGAATATCAACAGGTGCTGGCCGGGGAGGCCAGATGGCACTGTGACTGAGAAGACGGCCTATGCGGCCATGGAGCTCATACGCAAGGAGAACGTTAACGTCGTGATAGACCTCCATGAGGCAGAACTGCTCTATCCGGTCACAAACTGCATCGTAGCTCCTTCTAAGAGTACTTCGATTGCTACCCTGGCAGCTATCAACCTGTGTGGATCGACTTTCGACATCCACACCGAGCCGTCTCCAGGCGGCTATCATGGTCTCACCCATCGCGAGGTGGGGGACCACTCAGATGCGTACCCGTTCCTTATCGAGGCGCCTGAGCCCTTCCTCGACCAGCCGACCGGGCCCAAGACCGTAGACCTCCTGGTGAATGGGGTTGACGAGTTCCTCCTATCCCTCGGGAAGCGTGATCTTCTGTTCGTCGATTATGACGAGACGGGCAAGCCCATGAAGCTCAGAGTTGGTCGGCACCTTACGACTATGCAGGCCCTGTTCGAGGAATGGAACAACTTCAAGCCAGATCTCGAGATCGCAATTGAGTCGCCTGACTACGACGACCTGATGCAGAACGATGTAGGCGCCTACCTGCACGATCCTGCATCGGTTGACCAGTCGAAGGTGGCATACGACTAGCCGTTCGCCAGTATGGATGCGCCTGCCGGGCCATCCGGCGGGCGGCGCCGCCGACAGTGGCGGAGGGGGGTGGAATCTCTTATCAACGCGAAGAGAGGCGCGCCGAGAAACCCGAACCATGTATAAGGAGGAGTGCTTCGGTGTTTAGGAAGAGTCCATTAGTTGCTCTACTTGTGGCCGTTATTCTCGCAGTGTCTTCGGTCGCGGCTTTCGCATGCACGTCCATACTGGTTCCGCCCAGCTCCTCAGTTGATGGCTCAGCCTCGGTAACCCACACGTGTGATTCCGGCTCGTCCCCGTTCGAAGTAATTAAGGTTCCGGCTGCCGATTGGGCGCCGGGGACCATGACTGATGTGCTGGACCTGCCCCAGTTCACCAGCGGCAATCAGATGCACGTTGCGGCCGGTGAGCCCACAGGCAACAAGATTCCGCAGGTTGCACACACTTACGGGTACATAAGGGCGCTGTTTGGCGTGATCAATGAGAAACAGGTGTCCATCGGCGAAACCACGATCAGTGGACGCAGAGAGTCTCAGAATCCCGCCGGTTTCTTCGACATCACCAACCTTTCAATGTACGCCATGGAGCGGGCCGCTACCGCTCGCGAGGCCGTGAAGGTGATGGGAGAGCTGGGTGAGAAGTACGGATATAAGGACGGCGGCGAGGAGCTCTCAGTTGCCGACACCAAGGAGTGCTGGGTATTCGAGATGGTCGGACCCGGCCCCCTGTGGCAACAAGGCGACGAGGGCCCTGGTGCATACTGGGTTGCGCAGCGGGTCCCCGAGGGTCACGTGTCTGCCTCTGCGAACAACGCGGTGATCCGCGAGATCGACTTCAACGATCACGAGAACTTCATGTTTGCACCTGGAATCGTTGAATACGCCGTGTCCAAAGGCTGGTACAAGCCGGAATCCGGCGAACCCTTCAATTGGAGGAAGCACTTCTGCAACGCCACTAGCTTCGAGACCAGTGGTCGCCGCGTCTGGCGTGTGTTCTGCCTGGCGGCGCCGTCCCTCGCCGAAAAGCTCGACGAGAGGGATCTGCCGTTCTCGGCGCCTGTCGACAAGAAGCTCTCGATCAGCGACATAAACGCGATTCAACGTGACCACTACGAGGGGACCAAGTTCTATGGCGGCAACTCCCTCGCGGCTGGCCCCTTCAACAACCCCAGGCGCTATCGCGGACTGGGCTTCAAGGTGGATGGCAAGAACTACTCCTGGGAGAGAATGATCGCTCAGGTCCAATGCGAGTACAGCATCTGCACCCAATCCCGCGGGTGGCTGCCTGACGAGATTGGCGGCCTCGTGTGGTATGGCGCGACGAATCCGGACCTTACCTGCTACGTTCCGCTGTATGCGTCGATGACCAGCGTATCGCCTGCTATGAACACTAAGGCAGGGTCGCATCAGGAGTTCACGCGCGATTCCTACTGGTGGGCGATATCCGCGGTGAGCACCTATGCGGATCTGAAGTGGTCCTACATGAGCAAGGACATCAAGGCGAATATCGACAAGTACGAGGGTCATGCTCTTCGTACCCAGGGCGCCATCGAGGCGGCAGCCCTTGAGCTCCACAAGCAGGATCCAAAGCTTGCAGTGGAATTCCTTACAAACTACGCGAACAGGAACGTGGAGACCGTGCGTGATGCATGGTGGCAACTGCTCGACACTTTGATCTGGAAGTACAACATGGGCTTCGTTACTGAGGACGGCAGGGTCAGGTCGGTTAGTTACCCCGAAGCGTGGCTGAGGAAGGTCGTCGGCAGCGGCGAGCCCGGCCACTGGGCGAAGTAGACGCCGAGTCAAATGCGCCCCGACCGCGCCTGCTGGCAAGCCGGGGCGCTTTCCATACCTGGATACTGAACCCAGCAATGAGCATCCTGCGTGGGCCTTGACCATACCCAAAGCAACAATGAGGAGGAGTGTGAAAGATGAGGCGCAACCCTGGCTCATGTTTCAAGGGCAGACTCATAACCGTGGCCGTGTGCATTCTGGTTCTGGCGGTTTCGTCGGCGGCATTCGCGTGCACCTCCGTACTGGTTTCCCCGGGTGCGTCAGTAGATGGCTCCGCCTCTGTTACCCAAACAGCCGACTGCGGCATGTGCGCCTTTGAGATCGAGAAGATCCCAGCGAAGGACTGGCCCGAGGGCGCCACAGTTGAGGCGCCCTACCTTCCCCAGTTCACAGGCGGCTACCAGATACATGACGTGATGAAGCCCACAGGGAAGTTCATCCCACAGGTTGCCCATACCAATGGCTACATCAAAGGGATCTTCGGGATGATCAACGACAAGCAAGTGGGAATCGGCGAGACAACCACGAGCAACAGGCCTCAATCGAAGAACCCCAACGGCATTGTCGATATTACCAACCTTTCGATGCTCGCAATGGAACGGGGCAACAGCGCCCGAGAGGCAATCCAGACCATGGGCGACGTTGCGGTGACGTACGGGTACAAGGATGCCGGGGAAGCGCTGGCAGTATCCGATTCACATGAAGCGTGGCTGTTCGAGATCTCAGGCCCCGGCCCCCTGTGGGAGCAGGGCGATGTGGAACCCGGGGCTTTCTGGATTGCGCAGCGTGTGCCCGATGGGCATATCGCGGCTTGCTGCAACAACGCGGTGATCGATGTAATCGATTTCGACGATCACAGCAATTTCATGTATGGTCCTGGCATCAAGGAGTACGCGATAGAGAAGGGTTGGTACGATCCGGCGAGTGGAGCCGAGTTCAGCTGGAGAAAGCACTTCTGTAACGCGACGTCCTTCGTCACATGCGGTCGCCGCGTGTGGCGCATATTCGGCCTGGCTGCCCCATCGCTCGCGGGCACTCTGGATGAGACTAACCTTCCGTTCTCGGTGCCGGTCGACAAGAAGCTATCCATAGCCGACATCGCTGCGATCCACCGTGACCACTACGAGGGCACGCCCTACGATAGCACCAAGGGCGTAATGTCGGGCCCATGGGGTAATCCGCGGTCGAAAGGCACTCCGCCGGCGATCGACGGGAACAGGTACGCGTTCCAGCGAAGGATCGCCATTCCAGGATGCGAATACAGCATCATTGCCCAGTCGCGCGCTTGGCTTCCTGATGCCATAGGGGGCATTCTGTGGTATGCTCCTTCGAACCCGGATGGCAGCAACTACGTGCCGATTTACAACTCCGTGACCAACATCTCGGAGTGCCTGAACACAAAGGCTGGCGACCACCACACCTTCACGCGGACCTCCTACTGGTGGGCGGTGTCGGCCGTGAACACCTACGCAGACCTGAAGTACTCCTACATCATCAAGGACATTCAGGCGACTAGGGAGCAGTACGAAGGGCTCGCCATCAAAATGCAGGCAGCCATCGACACTGCGGCGCTCCATCTGTACGAGAACGATCCAAAGCTTGCGACGGAGTTCCTGACCGACTACTGCAACCGTAATGTTGAGTCTGCCCGAGATGGGTACTGGGATCTGCTCGACAGGCTCATGTGCAAGTACAACGCCTGGACAATCACGGAAGACGGCAAGATAACCACTCCGGCCCTTTCCGAGGATTGGGTCAGGATGATGATCCAGTTCGACACTGGTGACTGGTACAAGCGGTAGTTCCATTCGTTGGCCGCGAGGGGATGGTTCTCCCCTCGCGGTGCGCTGTTACGTTATCACATCCCCGTCAGGGCAACTATGCCCGGTTACCACGGGCACTAGGAGGATCAGAAAGTGAGAGCAAGGCCATTTTCGCATTACAGATCCTGCCATGTCGTGATGGCTGTCTGCGTTCTCGTCCTATCGCTTTCCTCGGCGGCATTCGCTTGCACCTCCGTACTGGTCACGCCAGGCGCGTCGGTTGACGGTTCGGCAACGGTGACTCATACGGCAGACTGTGGATCCTGCGCGTTTGAGATCGAGAAGGCGCCTGCAAAGGACTGGGCGCCCGGTTCCATGGTGGAAGTGCCCTATCTGCCCCAATGGACCGGTGGGCAGAGGATATCCGATGCTTCCAAACCGACAGGCGCGATGATACCGCAGGTGGGCCACACCTATGGGTACATCAAGGGCCTCTTCGGCATGATCAACGAGAAACAGGTTGGAATAGGCGAGACCACAATAGGGGGCCGCGCTGACTTCGGCAACAAGAACGGCATGTTCGACATAACCAACCTCTCAATGCTTGCGATGGAGAGGGGCGCTACCGCTCGAGAGGCGATTCAGGTCATGGGAGACCTGGCCGTGAAGTATGGCTACAAGGATTCCGGTGAGGAGCTGTCGGTATCCGATACCAAGGAGTGCTGGGTATTCGAGATCGTCGGCCCGGGGGCTCTGTGGTCCCCTGGCGATGAGGAGCCCGGAGCGTTCTGGGCGGCTGCTCGGGTTCCTGATGGCCATGTAGCGGTGTCATCCAACTCCTCAGTGATACCGGAGATCGACTTCGACGACCAGGAGAGCTTCATGGTAGGCCCTGGCATCCGCGAATTCGCAGAGGAAAAGGGCTGGTGGACCCCGGAGTCGGGCAAGAAGCTCAACTGGCGTTTCGACTTCTGCGACAGAGTCAGGCCCGACTACAGCTACAGGAGGATCGTGCGGATATTCAGCCTCGTGGCGCCACAGGCCAGCGCGTCGATAACTGAGGCAAACCCGCCGTTCTCGATCAAGGCCGAGCGCAAACTCGCGATGGCGGACATCGCCAAGCTTCACCGAGATCACTACGAGGGAAGCCAGTTCGACCAGACAACGAGCATTACGGCTGGTCCATGGGCTAACCCACGCCGCTATCCCGGATGGAACTTCAAGGTGGATGGCAAGGCCTATTCGTTCAACAGGACCATTTCGGCGATAGGTTGCGAGTATGTCATCATGACGCAGTCCCGAGGGTGGCTGCCCAACGAAATCGGCGGAGTGCTCTGGTACGGTCCAGCGGTCTCCGCCACCACGTGCTTCGTACCCTTCTACAACAGCGTGTCCAAGATTGCTGACTGCATCGGAGAGAAGTCAGGATCTCACATGGAGTTCACCCGCGAGTCGCTTTGGTGGGCGGTATCCACCGTGAACACCCTGGCCGATCTCAGGTGGTCCCTGATGATTACGGACATCAACGTCATGCAGGATGCATGGGAAGGCAAGGCCATGCGGGAGCAGGCAGCCGTCGATGCCCAGGCGTTGGAACTCTACAGTAAAGATCCTGCGCTCGCGTGCGCGTTCCTCACAGACTACTGTGGCGATAACGCATATGCAGTGCGGGACGCCTGGTGGGCCTTCCTGGATAAGCTGCTATGGAAGTACAATGCGGGATTCATCAACGATGGCACGAAGATCTCGTCACCTGGATATCCGGAGGCCTGGCTGAAGAAGGTCGTCGGCCTCGACGAAGCAGATCACTACGCGAGGTAGTTGACATCGACCGCGACTCGGTCCCGCAGGATTCCGACGAGGGGCCGAGCGTAGCGGCGACTGCCGCAATGGGAGAGGCCCCTGCGAAACGCAGGGGCCTCTCCGTGGGTGAGCGCGCTAGTATCGGAGCTTCCACCATGCCCGGGCTTGGCCGTGTGCGGATGCACCCGGGAGCCAGGCCTCTAGAACCTTGCGGAAATGGATATCCTGTGGCTATCAGGCAGGATGCTGTGGGTCTGGTACGAGTAGTCGATACTCAGCACCTGTACAGAGAAGCCTGCGCCGGCGGTGAGCGAGGTTTGCCCTGCTCCCCATGAACCGCCTGCTCGGAGTGCCACCGGCCCGAACTGATACTCAGCGCCTGCCTTCAGCGTCGCTTGGTTCTGGTACACCGCATCGGCGGCCAGGAGAAGGCCTTTCATCGGGCGGAACGCCACTCCGAGCCCGAAGGACCTCTCGAACGGGTCGGATTCGCCATCTTTGTATTTCACGCTGCCTAGCAGATTCCGGCCCACCACGCCTACGCTCATCCATGGCATTGGGGTCCATAGTGCGCCCACATCTCCAGTGATTCCCCAGCCAGAGGAAGCAGGCAGGCTCTGGTAATAGTATTTCAGCGCCCCGCCTAGGCTCAGGTTCGGAATCACCTCGAACCCACCGCCGGCCACGGCGGTAAGGTCCGCCACTCCGAAAACCCCTGTCACGTTGGCGAATTCGTCGGTCTCTTCAATTCCCGATGCGTCGAGCCTAAGCAGTCCAACTCCGATGTTGCGCTGGGAGTACCCTACGGCCATGTAGTTTGCCGCCCTGAACTGGCTGGTGTATAGAGACGTCAGGCAGCGCCTCTGCATCAGCCCAAGGCCAGCAGGGTTGTAGTATATGGCCGCACCATCATCGGCGACTGCGATGTTGGCGCCTCCCATTCCAAGGGCGCGGGCGCCCATTCCGATATCCATCATCGCGGCCGTGCCCACCGGGTTCGTCGAGGCCATGGTCATCGTGCTACAAGCTAGCACAGCTGCCACAGCCAGGACGGCCGCGGTCATTTTGAATCGCATTTGCTCAGCCTCCTTCATACTTCTGCGGCGCCATGTCAGTTCATCCATCGATCCTAGGCGCCCGCCAGCGGTACGGCCGTCGGGCGCCCGGTAGGATCCCCTATTGCCCGCTACATTGGGCCCGGACCTGACTGTCCGTGGCTTACCACTAGCCTTCCGACCTCCGATTTCTCGCCGCTCTCAGTCACTACGACGTAGAGGTAGAGCCCGTATGCGAGCGGCCTGCCGTCTGATGATGCAAGGCCCCAGGTATACGAGTTGGCCGTGCTTGGAAGTGCGGCCTTGTGGACGAGGCGTCCTGCAATGTCGTATACGTACAGCTGACCCGCAGAAGCTATGCTGTAATAGAACGTCACATAGCTCTCTGCAGGGTTGGGCGCGGCAATCACAGGGCGGGAAAGCACCACTATGGTGAACTGCTCGCTCGTGGTCTGCGCACTCTCGTTCTCCGTATCGAACGCAGTCACCCTTACTCGATACAACCCGCCCTTGTCGACCTTCGAAGTATCCCATTCGTACTTCCCGGTGTTCTCCTGCCCGGCCGCAATCATGGCCCAGCCGAAGTTATCTGCGAGATAGTCGTATTCGAAGGTCATGGTGAGCTCATCGCCGTCTGGGTCTGATGCCTCGTACTCGATGAACCGGACCCCAGTCCAAACCGCGCCGGCCTCGGGCTTTCCGATCTTCACCGTCGGCGCGGTGTTGATCACTGTGATCTCGTGCTGGATCGTGCCTGTTAGTCCACCATTGTCGGCGACGGTCAGCTCCACCGTGAACTTGCCCTTCGCTGTGTACTTGTGCTTGGGGCTCTTCTCAGAACTGCTTACGCCGTCGCCGAACTTCCACAGCCACGTGGCAATCTCGCCATCGTCGGTGGACTCGTCGGCGAACTCCACCTCATCCGTGACTTTAGCAGGGGAGGGTGCGAATGAGAAGGCGGCGACAGGCGGATCGTTCACGATAGTGAACGGCCCAGCGATGCCTTCATTGGATTCGCCTGCTGGGTCGGTGGCCACGACTCGTACACGGAAGGAGTCGCCGCCCGCGCCGACGGTCCAGGTATCCCAAGGGTGGGAACCAGTATTGGCGATGTCGGCAGCGAGCTCGCGCCAGTTCTCGGCGTCGCGAGCCCAGTAGATGTCGATGGCTAGGTCATCTGCTGCATCATCCGGGTCAGCGGCTGTCCACATGATCTCCTTCGTCCCACGCCACTCTTCACCCGCTGCAGGGGCGGAAATCGTAACGGCAGGGGGGAGATTCAGTTTCAGGGCCACAGGTATTGCCGCGAATGGGCGGTACGGATCGTCAGCAGAGACGTAGATGTAGAGTGAGTAGGTTCCAGGCGCCGCTGCGGGGGAGCCCAGTGTCACTACAACATCCTGCCTGCCTCCTGCGAGCAGACGGCCAGAGGTGGGGTTCACCGATATCACTGAGCCAACAGGGGCGAATGCGACTGCCAGGCCATCCTCGATGTAGGACGCGTTGTAGGCGACCTGCAGTCCGTCATCGCCGATGGCATTTTCGATGCCTAAGGTGGCCGATGACACATCCCCTGGCATGTCTAGATACTGGCAGACGATTGTTCCGTCGGGCCTCAGGATCACCTGGAACGTCATGCCCGAGGAACTGCCCCACTGGGGAACACTCTGGAACTCCACGATGAACCGGCGGCCCGGCTCGTCGTAGTAGTAGAACACGTTGGCGCCTGCTGTTCCCGGATCGAGATCATCCCAGAACGCTGCGATCATATCGTTGGGTTTCGCCCCATCGGGAATCGGGCCGTTGATGTAGAACCCGCGAATCGAGGCCGAATCGAACGTCAGGTAGCCGTTGGAGGCGATATTCACTGTGGTTTTCGCCTGGCCGTAGAACGGGAACCTGAACGGCAGCGGCACGCTCACTCCTGATTCATCCGTCAGTGGAACGCGCGTTCCAAGGCTCTCGATCTCGATCCACTCGTATACGGGTCCGTGCTCCTGGTTGCTGTCCATCCACACATAGCCGAACTGATCGGGTCCGCCGGCGCCTGCACCTGCGTACCCCCTGGGTTCAAGCGCATACTCGCCCTTGGAGTGCGCTGCCGAGGCGTACTGCTTCCACTCAGGGCTCTGGGCGAAGCTCGGCGCCACGCCCACCGTGAAGTTCATCGGGGCAGCCCCTGTATTGCTCACGTTCAGATTTGTCTGGATTTCCGAGCCTGCCGCGATGACCTCGTTGAAGCTCAGGGGTTCAACCCCTAGTGTGGGGAGCCATTTCACGGAGATCGCCGTCTTGATGGATGCCTCGACTCCGTTCTCATCCACTGCGTGCACCCTTGCTTCATACTCCCCAATGCTGGAGTAGACGTGCTCCGCGTGGGCGTTATGCACAGGATCAGACCCATCGCCGAACTCCCACCACACATCTACTACTGGCACAGCTCCCGGAGTCACCGTGGCATCGAAGCTCACGGAGAGCGGCGGTTGCCCAATTTGGGGAGCAGCGGTCACGCCAGTGATGGACGGGCCTGCCTGTATGTGAATGAGCAGGTCCACATTGAGCGCTGCATTGAACGGGTCATTCGTCGTGATCTCGATGTGCTTATGGACGTCGTCGCCGGGCATGCCGATCTCGCTGCCGACGAACGTGACCGCAAGCTCGCAGACTGCTCCGGCGCCCACAGTTCCACTAGTGGGGTCGACTGTGATTCCGCGGGCTATCGGCATCTCGGTATTGACCAGGTAGACGTACTTGTTGTCCTGCGACGTGACCCACAGATTGCCGTCTGTATCCAGCTCCATCCCGGCCCCGCTGTAATTGAGCCCGGCGGGGTGTGGGAACTGTGCAATCACGGCTCGTGAGGCCACATCGATCGCGTAGATCATGTCGGGCGATCCGTTGTTCGATACAAACAGGACGCCATTGGGATGCCACGCCAGTCCTGCTATGCCCACTGGGAAGGCCCACTGCTCAATGACCGCGCCGGGAATATCCCAGCTTGGTCCCTTGACGTGGTATATGATGTCCTGATTCCATCCACCGATGTAGAAGGTGTCGTCACCAGCGTTGTAGGCCAGCCCCCGCTGGGATACCGAGGTCCATGAGCCTCCGGATGTGATGCTCATCATTACTGCGCCGGTGGCCGCGTTGAGGCCGTAGATTCCATTGTCGCCTCCCACATTCACTTGCCACACCAGATTTCGGGCCGCATCGTAGGCCATATCGCCAGGCCAGGATCCTGCCCACGGAGTGGCGAAGATGGTTCCGGTGTGGGCCCCGGCGGGTGTGACCACGTGATCCTTCTTCGGCGACGGATCGGCTATCCAAACGTTCGCGCCGTCGAAGCCCACTCCCCAGGGATTATCGATGCTCGCCGGAGCGGGCCACGATGCTATCACATCGCCGATGGCGTTTGGCCTTACTGAGGCTGCAATCCGCTCTACCACTTCAGTGCTGAGTGGATCGTACAGCCCTTCGGCACTCGTCGCGCTGGTCATGGAGGCGAATCCGACCCTCTTGGGCATGGCTATCAGAGGAGCTGGTCCGCCTTTCACCTTAGCGGAGAAGGTGAGAGGCGCATTGCCTGCACTGTTCTTCACAGCCACGGTCCTCGAAGCTGTCGCGTTCGCCGCCAGGGTGAGTTCTATGGACGTGGGCTCCACTTCAGCGTGGGGAAGGGGCCTCACATCGATCGCGAAGCTCGCCTTCGCCTGTGCGCCAAGGGCATCGGTGACAGTGAACACGGCCGTGTATGCCCCAGCTGCAGTGTAGGTGTGCACTGCGTCGAGGGCCGTCGATGAGGAACCGTCGCCGAAATCCCAGCCGTAGGACGCAACCTGCGTTTCGGGAGCGGAGTAGGCCGCGTGGAATGCCACCTGAAGCGGGGGTTCGCCAATGAGAGGCATTGCGCTTGCCTCGGTGATCACGGGCGGCCTCGCTACATTCACGTCCACTGGGACCATGATCATGGGGTACTCAGTGTCGTTGGTGTAGAGAACAATCGCGCCGCTGTGCGAGCCGGGGCTCAGGCGCTCACTGTTCACTGCTACAGTGATCTGTTCAGACCCGCCTGCCGCCACCGTTCCGTTCCTAGGGCTCCAGGTGAGCCATCTGGCAAGCGTTGGGCCGAGGTCTGTTTCCACTAGGTACATGGTGTTGTTTCCCTGGGATGCGATCCACAGGTTGCCTTCGGAATCGAATTCGCACCCGGCGCCGCTGTATGTTAGCCCTGCAGGGTGCGGGAACTGCGCTACGACAGAATGGCTCACTGGGTCGACGAAGTACACCATATCCGGTTCTCCGTTGTTCGTGACCGCCAGGATGTTCGCCATCGGATGGTAGGCTAGCCCTGCGATGGCAACCGGCATGGACCACTGATCAATGACCCCGCCCGGGTCGGCCCATGTCTCACCCTTGATGTGGTATATGATGTCCTCGTTCCATCCGCCGATGTAGAACGTGTCGTCGTTGGAGTTGTAGGCCAGGCCCCGCTGGGAGGTTCCTGCCCACGCCCCGGTGGTTATGGACCCGAGCACTGCGCCAGTGTCCGGGTTGAGCTTGTAGATCCCGTTATCCCCTCCAACGTTCACTTGCCAGACGCTCTCACCAGTGAACGCCATGTCAGCAGCCCAGCTGCCTCCGAAGGATGTATCCCAGATCTTCCCGGCGTACGCTCCGTCGGCGGTGACCACGACGTCTTTCAGTGCGTCGGGGTCGCCGATGATCACATCGCTTGTGTCCCAGTTCGCCCCCACGCCCCAGGTGAGCGTAACAGGCGCGGGAGAGGTCCAGCTCGCAATCACCGTGCCTACTGCACTGGGCAGCCACGGCGAGCGCTCGCAGTTCTCGTTTGGCTTGTATAGGCCGGATGCCGTTATCCTGCAGTGGTCGGCTGCCCCAGAATATGCCAGCCTTTCAGGCATATGCACCGAGTTGGCAGGCGCTTCGCTTCCGAATGCCAACCGGCCTGGCCCAGCATTGGACAGGGTCAGTGTTCTTTCGGCAATCTGGCCCTGAGCCATGGTGAGTCGGAACTGGCTCGGTGTCCAGGAGGCCGCTGGGGGCTGCTCAACCCGGACCTTCACATCAGCAGTGACCACATAGCCGTCGTTGTCAACTGCTGTGAAAGTCGCAGTGTACAGCCCATCGGATGCGTAGGTGTGCTCTGCGACGAATTCATGGACAGCGGGCGCGCCATCACCGAAGGTCCAGTACTTGTGAGCGATGGCCCCGTCGGGATCGCCCGCTGCAGCTACGAACTGGAAGTTCATAGTGACTGGGCCTTGAGGCGGGTTGACCCCGCAGGCCGTGATCACCGGCGACTGGTTGGGGATCACATTGACCTGCACAGGCACGACCGTCACTGGCTTCCGCACGTCGTTGGTCTCGAGGACCACTGCGCCTTCGAGCGAACCGGACTGGACTGGAGTGAGGTCGACCACGACATCAAGCTCCATACTTGCGCCTGGAGCTATGGTTCCGCCTGCTGGATCGAGAGAGAGCCACGCAAACGGCCATATCTTGATGGCGAGGCCGTTCTTCATGTATCCTGCAGTGTTGTACAGAATCTGCAGGCCGTCGTCGCCAGCGCCGTTTTCGATGCCCACAGTTCCGTCTTTCGCATACGAAGCAGAGGAGAATGTCATGTCGAGATACTGGTAGATGATAGTGCCGTTGGGGTAGAGGATAACCTGGAATGTGTATGACCCATTCGTGTAGTATCGCGGCGCCTGATTGTACTCGACGATGAACCGGTCATTTGCCGCGTCGTAATACTGGAACACACCGCCGCCTGCAGGAGCTCCCGCGGGCCGCAGATCGTCCCAGTAGACCGCCATGAGATCGTTCGGCAGGCGCGGGTTGGGGATCGGGTCATTCGAGTATGGCATTGATCCGGTGGCGCCGAATGTGAGATGCCCGTTGGCGTTCACCTTCACGGAGGTGCGCGTCTGTCCATAGAAGGGGAATGCCCATGGCAAGGCCACATCGACGTATTCGTCGTCGGTGAGCCCTGAGAGTTGGGTTCCAACTCCGCTGATCTCAACCCAGTCGAAAACGGGCCCGCCTGCGGCGTCGGAATCCTTCCACATGTAGCCGAAGGCATCTGGTCCGCCTGCCCCAGTGGGGAAGGCGCCGGATGGGCGAGGATCCACGTCATCCTTGCCTCCCGCTTCCCACATCTCAGTCGGTTCCACGGGTTTCCTGAATATCTCAGGAACGGACGAGGTGACAGCTGTCGCAGTGAACACAAGCGCGGCGTCGCCCGTGTTGGTCACGGTGAGCTTCTCTTGCCGCGACCTATGCGCGCGGACCGCGGAAGCGATCGCCGGAGGCTCAACCGATGCCTTGGGAAGGTCGCGGACGACGATGTGAACACTCTCAGCATCAGTCAGGCCGTCGTCGTCGGTGATGGTGAGGACGGCATCGTACTCTCCATCATTCTCATAGACGTGAGTCGCCGTGAGTGTTCCCATCGCGTGGGCGCTTCCATCGCCGTAATCCCATTCGATCTCGGCGATGTGGCCGTCGCTATCGCTCGCCTGCGCGGCGAATTCCACGGTGAGCGGGGCCTTTCCAGCCCACGGCTGAGCGGCAAGACTGGAGATGACTGGAGGAATCACCGATTCCACGTGAAGAAGAGTGTCAACGGTGACCTCGGGTCGCTCGGGGTCATTGCTCTCGATCACCACGTCTGCCGCGTAGTCTCCTTCAGGCAGATGGTCAGCGAAGAAGAGCACTTCCAGATCCGCAGTATCACCCGGCGCCACTGTTCCTTCGGTGGGGAACAGCATGGCCCAGCCGGGAATGAACACGACTGCCAGGTCGTCGTGGACATACGGCTGGTTGTATGCCGCCTGAAGTCCATCCGAGCCAGTGGAGTTCTCGATTCCTATGGTGGCCTCGTTAAGACGCGAGCCGGCCATAGTCTTGTACTGATAGATGATCCCGCCCTGGGGAGCCAGTATGGCCTGGAAGGTGTATGGCCCTCCACTTCCAAGCCTGGGTATGCTGTCCCACTGGACGATGAACCCTTCGTCGTCGGCCAAGTAGTACACGTGACCGCCTGCGCTCGGGTTCAGATCGTCCCAGAAGACGGCCAGCAGGTCGTTGGGAGCGGCTGACGACGGAATCGCTGCGTTCGACCAGGATGACCCGGATGCTCCAAACGTGAGATACCCGTTGGAACATATGCGGACCTGGGTCTTGGGCTGGCCGTAGAACGGGAATGTGAACGGCAGGTCCACCAGCTGGCTTCCATCATCGGATAGCGTGATCTCAGTGCCAACAGCGGAGATGTCGTTCCACTCTGGTTCGCCAACCCCCGGCTCGTCGGAGTCCATCCAGAAGTAGCCGTATTGGTCGGGGCCTCCCGAACCGAGCTTCCCGATCTTTGCGCCGGCAGCGGTTTGCTCCACTCTGCCGAGGAGCCTGACTGCGGCTGTGTAGTTCAGGTCTCCCAGACCGGAGTTGGTTATCGTGACGAACCTCGCGTCTTGCTCACCCCAGCGGAGGCTGCACTGGAGCGAGGTCGGATCCACCCCTATCACAGGCGGGAAGAACACCTGGATCCTGATGACCGCAATGCTCTCAATGCCGGAGTCGTTGAGAACATGGAACGAGGCATCATACGAGCCTTGATCTGTGTAGGTGTGATCCACATTGTACTCGTGCACTGGAGACGACCCGTCTCCGAACTCCCACCACACATCAACGATCTGGCCTGTAGGCGCCATCGCCGATGCGGTGAATGCGACCTGAAGTGGGGGAGGCCCGTACGTGGGGTCAGCTGTCGCGGAAGTTATCACTGGTGCGCCGCCTGCGGTGAGTGCGGCGGCAGCGTTAAGACGCCCACCCGTGAGGACCTTCCCCTGGAAGGCTGGCTTCACGTCTACTGTGCCCAGGATGGTGTCCTTCACGTTGGGCATGCCAGGGGACCAGCCCGCGGCGCCGGGGTACAGAGGCATCTCGGGGTACCTCGCATGCACCAGCGCTGCTGCTCCCGACACGTGAGGGGTGGCCATGGATGTGCCGTAGAAGAATGCGTAGTTCTCTGTGGGGGTAGGAGGAACGGGGTCAGGGGGCACCGTGGATAGTATGTATCCTCCGGGAGCGAACAGGTCCACGCTCACAGGGCCCCAGCATGTGCTCCACCAATCCGGGTAGCTGCAGGGTTCGTCGTTCTGCATGCTGGCTGCCACTGATATGATGTTGGACGAGTCATAGCTCGATGGATAGTGGGGGCTGACATCGGTGTTCGCGCCGCTATTGCCTGCGGCGCATACCACCAGCATCCCCGAGGCCTCGATTGCATCCTTGAGCGCCTGCTCGTACCCGCCTCCGCCCCAACTGCAGGAGGCGAGGACGGCGCCCTTTCCGGCGGCATACTGAAGCGCAAGGATTGCGTCGGAAGTGTAGCCTCCATCGGGGCCGATGAACTTTAGCACAATCACCTTGACGTTCCAGTTGATGCCTGCAACACCCATCGCGTTGTTCGACACTGCTCCGATTGTGCCTGATGTATGTGTTCCGTGCTCGTCATTGAGGTATCCGTTACTATCTCGCTCATTGGGATCGAACACTGAGTTGTCGCCGTTGAAGTAGTCCCATCCATTGACGTCATCGACATAGCCGTTGTGGTCATCATCAACTCCGTTGCCTGGTATCTCGCCTGGGTTCACCCAGATGTTCGGCGCGAGGTCAGGGTGGTGAATGTAGGCGCCGGTATCTATGATGGCTACTACAACATCTCCGGAGCCTGTGTGCTGCTCCCACGCCTCCGGAGCATCGATGTCAGCATCATTGACTGGGCTTCCGCTCATCTCAGGATCCTTGTAGGCAGGAGGCAGATTCTCGTTGTGAAGGCCCCACATCTCTGCAAACCTAGTGTCGTTGGGTATGACGGGGACCTGGTCGACGTAAACCTTGTAGTCTCGCTCAGCATACAGCACGCCGGGCATGCGGGACAGCTCAGCCACTGCCGCATCGGGAGTGACCCCTGAAGGCAGCTCCACCACGCCTATGGTCACACCCTCAGGCGACTCGAAGCTGGGGCTGAAGCTGGTTACCCTGCGTATAGTGTATCCGAGTCGCTCGATGGTTGCGCCTGCCGCTGTGGCGCTGATAGAGTCTGTCCGAACCTCGCTTGAGAAGCGGACGATCACCCGGTTCGGATGGTATTCCCCGGGGCCGGGCTGCCAGCCGCCGTGGAGGCCTGCGGGAGCGCCCTTGGCCAACGCTGATCCTCCTGTGAAGAAGGCAAGGATCAGCAGTATGGCCATGGCCGTCAGAAGAACCGAGGTACGCTGGTTCTCTGCCATGTATGGCTCTCTCCTTCCTGTGTTCGTCGTGATAATTCGCTGTAAACTGACAGTGGACAGTATACGTTGAAGCGCAAGACCACCCCCGCGCATATTGACCATGGCGCCGCGGCCTACTGCCAAGCCGGGCGTCACGGCCAAGTGCCAGATTTGATGTGCAATACGGCATATGGACACCGGAATCCTGCCGTTCACGGAATGTTACGAATACTGTCACGTGAGGCAGACGTTCAGGCTTTTTCGATCTCGTGCACCTTTATGAGGTTTGTGGTTCCCGCGACTCCAACGGGAACGCCCGCCGTTATTACGACGGTGTCACCTGGGTAGACCAGCCCTGCTTGGAGGGATCTTGCTGTGGCTATGTTGATCATCTGGTCGGTTGTTTTGATGTCTTCACCTACCACTGGAAACACACCCCACAACAGGTTCAGGAACCTCGCCGTGCGCTCATCGGGCGTCACTGCTACTATCTTGGTTCGAGGGCGGTGCTTCGACACCATTCTGGCAGTCCAGCCCGACACTGTGGATGTGATAATGGCGGCAGCGTTCACCTCTGCGGCTATCTGCACTGTCGCGTGGCCGATGGCATCGGTCACAGATGACGCGGCCCCGATCGCCCGATAGGTTACGGCCTCAGAGAACTGCAGGGCGGTTTCGGTCCTCTCGGCGATCCTGGCCATGGTGCGTACTGACTGCACAGGGTACTTGCCTTGCGCGGTCTCGCCACTGAGCATTACTGCATCAGTTCCATCGAAAACGGCATTGGCCACATCGCTGACTTCTGCGCGGGTGGGGTGGGGGTTTCTCGTCATGGAATCCAGCATCTGCGTGGCGGTGATGACCGGCTTGCCCGCCTTTCTGGACTTGTGTATCATCTGCTTTTGGATGATCGGCACATCTTCAGCGGGAAGCTCCACTCCCATGTCGCCCCTTGCCACCATGAGGCCGTCGGCTGCCCTGAGGATGGAATCAAGGTTCTCGATTCCATCCCTGCTCTCGATCTTAGCGATCACTGGGATTCCGGACCCGTTGGCAGCGAGGAACTGCTTGATCTCTGCCACATCCGACGCGTTCCTGATGAAAGAGGCGGCGATGATATCCACCCCGTACTCTATTCCGAAGATGAGATCGCTCCTATCGGCATCGGAAAGGGCGGGGAGGTTCAGCTTCTTCCCGGGAAGCGAGAGCCGCTTGTGGTCGCCTAGCTGTCCGCCGACCATGACCCGGCACTCCACCGATGATCCTGCCACTGACTTGACCTCTAGCTCGAGGAGCCCATCATCGAGAAGCAGACGGTCGCGGGGTACAACCGTCGCCGGAAGCCCCGCGTAGTTCACGCTCACGATGCTGGAACTCCCAACTACTGGCTCAGTCGTAAGCGTGAAAGCATCTCCTGCGTTGAGGGTGATCATCTTATCGGCGAATGTGCCTATGCGAATCTCGGGCCCCTTGGTGTCCAGCAGGATGGCGATGGGCCGGCCGAACTCAGCCTCCACAGTGCGAATGCGCGCTACCCGTGCCGCATGCTCCTCATGGGATCCGTGAGAGAAGTTGAGCCTCGCCACGTCCATGCCTGCCGCGGTGAGCTGTCGGAGCCGTTCGATATCCTCACTTGCTGGTCCTATGGTGCAGACGATCTTCGTTTTTCTCATGCAGAATACACCTTTCGAGTTAATGGAATGGCCGGGGCATCGGCCCCGGCCTCCTAACAGCATTGGGCGGCGCCTGGCTCTCGCCGTGCGGTCTATGATTCGGGCACGTACACCGGCCTTCCGCATGACACACAGTAGCGGGCGCCTTCCACCAGACTCGCGCCGCACTCGCAGGTGAGAGGCGCCTCCGGGCTTCCCGGGGTGGGGCCTTCAGCGGCCGAAGCGGGCTCTGCTGTAGACGCTGAGTCTGTCGCGGTCACTAGCGACTCCGGCGCCGCTGGCGCGCAGGGCGGGCTAGCCTCCTCTGGCGCCGGCCTTGATGGCTGAACCTCGGGTGTGCTGCTATCGTGGGACCGCGGCTCCCGCGCCATCTCTCGAACATGCTCGAGCTCAGCCTCGGCGTCGGCGATCAGAGCCTCCACAGCCGAGATCTCGCCTGACTTTGCTCGCAGCTTGTCCTGATCGAACTTCGCTCCATTCATCATCGCATGGGTCAGCTTGCCCAGTTCCTCGCATAGCAGCCTTCTCTTCGCATTGAGATCCGCGATTCTCGATTTCACCCGCTGGACATCGAGGAACTCCTTGGACTTGGATCCCATCGCGTCTATGCCCGAGGCAATCGTCTTGGCAAACTTATCCAGAAAGTCCGTCACAACGCTCCACCTCCAGATTCCTACGTTTGAGTGATCATTTCGACGCATCTGTATCATGTCCTCCATTCATGACATGACTTCATTCGATCGGACGTCGGCATGTGCCTCTCTGAGCGTCAGCCGGGAAGCTGCTGCACTGAAGAGCATGTTAGAGCATACGCATGCGAAGCGCTCAGTATGATCTAGCATAGGCGTGGGCGCGGCGCCGCTTTGGAGGGAAACGGGGATGCAAAGGAGAATTATGCATAAGTCAACATAGTAGTGAAGTGTTCGAATGCTGTTGAATAGGCGGGAGCGGCGATGGCGACGGCAGCTGCGGGATTGGCAGAGGGAGCGCCAATAGGGCGCGTATTCGACATTCGGCGGTACTCGATTCACGATGGCCCAGGCATCAGGACTGCAGTATTCTTCAAAGGCTGCCCTGTGCGGTGCGTGTGGTGCCACAACCCGGAGAGCCAGGAATTCGAGGATAGCGTGATGTACTGGCCAGACAGGTGCACTCGGTGCGGCGCCTGCGTGAGTGCATGTGCGTCTGGAGCGATACGAATCGCGGAGGATGGCAGCGGAAGGCCGATCACAAGGCAGGAGCTGTGTATTTCGTGTGGAGCGTGCGTGAAGGCATGCGCGGCTGCGGCGAGGACAATCGCGGGTAAGGCAGCCTCCGTACATCAGGTGATGGAAGAGATCGAGCGCGACCGGGTGTTCTATGACGAATCCGGTGGCGGCGCCACCTTCACAGGCGGTGAACCCCTTGCGCAGCCCGAGTTCCTCATGGCGCTCCTCCGGGCGTGTGTAGAGCGCGAAATCCACACTGCCGTCGACACCAGCGGAGTGGCGCCTGCCTCAGTTGTGGACTCAGCGGCACATCTGGCAGATCTGTGGCTGTTCGATGTTAAGGCGCTGGATCCAGGGGTTCACCTGGCTTACACCGGTTGCTCGAATGAGGTCATCATCGCAAACCTTAGGAGGCTCGCCGCTGGGGGCAGCAGGATCATCCTGCGCATGCCACTGATCCCCGGGGTGAACGATGGAGATGCCAACCTGCGCGCACTTGGGGATCTCCTGGATTCCCTCAAAGGCAGGCGTCCATCTCGAATTGACCTGTTGCCCTATCATCGGATTGGCGCTGAGAAGTATGTCAGATTGGGCAGACCGTACCTGCTTGACGGAATGGCGGAACCGGACGAGGGACTGATCACGAGTGTTGCAGAGAAGCTTCAATCCGCTGGGCTTCATGTGAAGATTGGAGGTTGATGCCGTGAATGACCGTGTTCGCGAACTAAGGCACAGAAGCCTTGAGGCAGCGCCTTGCATCTCCATTGAACGGGCCGAGCTGATCACCGAGTTCTATGCGAACGACCGGACGGCGTCGATGCCGATTCGCCGTGCGAGGGCGTTTGCGTATCTGTTGGAGCACAAGGCGATCCACATTGGAGATGGCGAGCTTATCGTGGGAGAGCGCGGGCCAGAGCCGAAGGCGACGCCCACGTATCCGGAGCTGTGCTGCCATTCCATCGGAGATCTCGAGATCCTCAACACTCGCGAGAAGATACCGTTCACATCGACCCCAGAAGTCCGCAGGATTCAGGAGGAGAGGATAATCCCGTTCTGGAGAGGCAGAACCATGCGGGAGATGATCTTCGCCAACATGACCGACGAGTGGAAGGCAGCCTACGATGCGGGCATCTTCACTGAGTTCATGGAGCAGAGGGCGCCTGGACACACCGTGGCAGGCGACAAGATCTATCACAAGGGGTTTGCACAGATCCGCTCTGATATCGCCCGGCGCCTCGAATCCCTCGACTATCTCGCGGATCCAGAAGCGCTCGCGAAGTCAGAGGAGCTTCGGGCAATGGATATCGCGGCTGAGGCGATAATCGCCTACGCTCGGCGCCATGCCGAGCTGGCGGCTTCCATGGCGCAGTCGGAGGCGCGCCCGGAGCGCGCAGGCGAGCTCCGGAGAATCGCGGAAGTGTGCTCATGGGTTCCTGAGAACCCTCCGCGCGACTTCTGGGAGGCTCTGCAGGCGTACTGGTTCGTCCACCTCGGAGTGATTACTGAGCTCAACACGTGGGATTCCTTCAACCCGGGAAGGCTCGATCAGCATCTGTACCCTTTCTACAGAAAGGGGCTTGCCGAGGGCTCTCTCACCGAGGAGTCAGCCCGGGAGCTTCTGCAGTGTTTCTGGATCAAGTTCAATAACCAGCCGGCCCCACCCAAAGTGGGTGTGACTGCGGCTGAGAGCGGAACATACACCGATTTCGCCAACATCAACTCCGGCGGGCTCACGTCCGATGGCAGGGATGGCGTGAACGACGTCACCTACCTGGTGCTTGATGTCATCGATGAGATGCGGCTGCTTCAACCCAGCTCCAACATACAGCTTTCGGCCAAGAACCCAGATCGGTTTCTGAAGAGGGCTCTGAGAATAGTCCGGAAGGGCTGGGGGCAGCCATCTATCTTCAACGCCGACACCATAGTGCAGGAGATGCTCAGGGTGGGCAAGACCCCGGAGGACGCGAGGTGCGGCGGGACTTCCGGATGCGTGGAGACGGGCGCGTTCGGGAAGGAAAGCTACATACTGAGTGGATACTTCAACTTGCCCAAGGTGATAGAACTCGCCTTGTTCAATGGGGTGGATACCCGTACAGGGGTGCAGCTCGGCCCGCGCACGGGAGATGCCCGAGGTTTCTCGAGCTTCGAAGAGCTGTGGCATGCCTTCACAGAACAGCTGAACTACTTCATAGACGTGAAGATCAGAGGAAACAACGTGATAGAGCGGCTGTACGCAGCCTACATGCCTGCGCCGTTCATGTCGCTGATCATTGACGATTGCGTGGCAAGAGGGCGCGATTACAACGATGGCGGGGCCAGATACAATACCACCTACATCCAAGGGGTGGGAATCGGCACTGTCACCGACAGCCTATCCGCGATCATGCACCATGTGTTCGATGAGAAGCGGCTGACCATGGCGGAGCTCCTCGACACGCTATCCCGGGATTTCCACGGGCGCGACGGCCTGCGCAAGGCGCTCTGGGAGGAAACGCCCAGGTACGGCAATGACGACGACTATGCCGATGGCATCATGTCCCGTGTGTTCCACGCATTTCTCGACGCGGTGGATGGAAGGCCCAACACCAAAGGCGGACGATACTGCGTCGACATGCTTCCCACTACCTGCCACGTATACTTCGGCTCGGTTACTGGCGCTACCCCAGATGGACGTCGAGCGTGGCAGCCATTGTCGGAGGGAATCTCGCCTGTGCAGGGCGCAGACCGCAGGGGGCCGACAGCCGTGTTCAAGTCCGCCTCCAAGATGGATCATGCGCTCACCGGGGGAACTCTTCTGAATGTGAAGTTCACCCCGCGAGTGCTTGAGGGCGAGGATGGAATCGATAACCTTGCCCACCTGGTGAGGGGCTACTTCAAGCTCGGCGGGCACCATGTCCAGTTCAACGTGGTCAATGCGGAAACACTCCTAGATGCACAGACCCACCCTGAGAAGCATCGGGATCTGATCGTCCGAGTGGCAGGCTACTCCGACTACTTCTGCGATCTATCCCGGGCGCTGCAGGATGAGATCATAGCCAGAACCGAGCATGAGGCGATGTAGCCGAACCTACGACGCCAGGATTTGCGCATGCCCCGAGGGTTGTCGCTTAACCGCTGGGCCTTAGCCGTTGGGCATGTTGCTTTATGGCAGGAGCAGAGGTATAATCTGTCCGTACCTAGGGCCGGTCACACCTTGGGGCATGTTCTGTAGGGTGCGTCCAGCGACCTTCTGTGCACTTCGCTGCGGGAGATAGTATGATGCGGCGTTCCGCTGGCCTCAGGCGCCAGATTCTTTCTGGGTATATGGTCCTCGTGGTGATCACCGGAGTGGTTGGCACGTGGGCCATATATAATTTCGTCCACCTTGCACGTGTAATCACGGAGATCACAAGAGAGAACTACATAAGTGTGCTGGCTGCGGAGAATATGGTGGCCGCGATCGAAAGGCAGGACAGCGCCGAACTTCTAATGCTCCTTGGCGAGGTGAGGGGAGCGGGCGATATCTACCAGATTGGCCATTCCGACTTCCTCAAGTGGAGCGCCACGGAGGAGACCAACATCACCCTTCCCGGAGAAGGGAGGGTCTTCAATGAGGTGAAGGCCAGGTACAAGGAGTACGGCAGCCTGTTCGAGGCCATGCACGGCCTCGTTGTGGGGGGCGATTCCGCTGGCGCCAGGCGCGTGTATCTTGCCCAGGCCGAGCCCATGTTCAAGGCGATCCGCGGGAGTTTGCAGGAGCTCCTTGAGATGAATCACCAGGCGCTGATGGAGGGCAACTCCCGATCTCGTGCAGCCGCGAGATGGGCGACTGTGTCCACTGTGGCCGTTGGGGTATCCGCTGTTCTCATCGGTGTGTTTCTGGGCGCGGGCGTATCTGCCTCGGTCGTCCGTCCGACCCTGGATCTCACAAGGGCCGTGCGGAGAATCAAAGAGGGCAACCTTGATGAGGCGGTGGAGGTGCAGTCCACCGACGAAATCGGCGAGCTGGCGCAGGAGTTCAACAACATGGTGGCCAGGCTCCGCGAGTACGAGGAGGCCATGAGCGGCAGGGTAGCGGCTGAGCAGCGGAAAGCGCTCACGGTCATCACTGCCATGGATGAGGCGGTGGTCTTGATCGACGGGGACAGGCGGATACTGATGATGAACCCGTCCGCAGAAGCCTTCCTGGGCCTGCGGCGCGATGAAGCGGTGGGCAGAGACGCCTTCGAGGCGATCGCCAGGACGGACGTCGCAGGCATGATAGGCAGGGCGCTGGCTGATGGCGTCGCTCCCCACCCCAGAACCGTATCTGCCATGCAAGGCGATGAGCAGAGATTCTACGAGGCGGAGGTTGTTCCCCTCGCATCGGTCGCGCTGCACACGAGCGTGGGATCAGAGAGAGCAGGGGAAAGGCCGTCAGGGGCGGTGGTCGTCTTCAAGGACGTCACATACTTCGCAAGGCTCGAGAAGATGAAGTCGGATTTCCTGTCCGACGTCTCCCACGAGATTAGGACTCCGCTCACGTCCATTGCAATGGGCGTCGGAATGCTGCGTGAGAGTACGGCCATGTCTGGCCTTACCAGAGAGCGGGCCCTAATAGACATGGCGGAGGAGGAGACAGCCAGGCTCACCGGCCTAGTGGATGATCTCCTTGAGCTTTCCAAGCTGGAATCGGGCAGGGTTAACCTGAAGCTGCAGGATGTGGAGTTCCAGATGATCCTCGATCGCGCGCTGTCTCCTTTTGGCCCACAGACTGCTGATAGAGGAGTCGCGCTTGAGGTGGAAGCGGTCGAGGCTCTGCCCGTGGCGAGAGTGGACCCTGACAAGGTGATATCGGTTATCGCTAATCTGCTATCGAACGCGCTGCGCTACACTGCCCCCGGCGGCCGGATCGCGCTTCGAGCATCTCGGCGTGGAGACGAGATAGCTGTCTCGGTATCCGACACCGGCCCCGGTATCCCGGTGCATCAGCGCGAGAAGATATTCGACAGGTTCTACCAGATGAAAGAACGCCCAGGAGGGGCGGCAGGCCTGGGGCTTCCCATTAGCAAGGCCATTGTTAAGGCCCATGGCGGGGAGATATGGGTCGAGGGTGAGCCTGGGCATGGCGCTACCTTCGTGTTTACGCTTCCCATTGCCGGCCCGCCTACTTCGCCTTCGACGACGGCGGCGACGGTTGCGGCTGTCGCCCCGACTGTGTTGGCAGAGAAACAGGCGAGCGCAGATTGAAAGTGAGTGAGTTCAGATGAGCGGCGAGAGAATCCTCGTGGTGGATGACGACAGGAGCATCAGGTTGCTTCTCACCCAATGCCTTGAGGAGGCTGGCTACAAGGTGACGTCCGCAGTGGACGGTGAGCACGCTCTTGAGAAAGCCGAGGAGGGCAGCCACGATCTGGTGATGCTCGACATGAAACTGCCAGGAATGGACGGGGTGAGCGTACTAAAGAGGATCAGGACGTTGGTTCCAGATCAGCTCGTGGTCATCATAACAGCTCATGGAACCATTGAAACCGCGGTGGAGGCTATGAAGGCTGGCGCAGCGGACTACCTGCAGAAGCCGTTCACTCCTGATGAGATCCGTGCCATCGTCCAGCACAACCTGGCGAAAAAAACTGATGTGGCCCAGACCCAGGGATCTGGGAACGCCGATGCGCGCTCGTTCACGCCTGATCAGCGCGTAGCAGAGGCGCGGGCGCTCTTACGTGAGGGCGACGCTGTCAATGCAGTCCCAAGGCTTCTTCTCGCACTGAACCAGGACCCAGCCAGGGCGGATGTGTTCAACCTCATGGGAGTCGCGGATGAGAAACGTGGTTCAATTCCAGCAGCACAGCGCATGTACAGGGTAGCGGTGGCGCTTGATCCATCATATGCTCCTGCTGAAAGAAACCTGGACAGGGTGTGCCAGTGGCACTACTCGCCATCAGGCATCGACCTAGGCGATCTGGAGTAGGGGGACACGTTGCATGCGAGTCCTGATAGTGGGTTGCGGCCGTGTTGGCGCAACCCTTGCCACATCTCTTGCAGATGATGGGCATGACGTGGTGGTGGTGGACCGAGACCCAGAGGCCTTTGCGAATCTCGGGGCCACCTTCAATGGGATGACCGTAACCGGGGCAGGCATCGATCAGGATGTGCTGAAGGAAGCCGGCATAGATGGGACTGATGCCTTCGCGGCTGTGACCGCGAGCGATAGCTCGAACCTCATGGCGGCACAGGTGGCTCAGAGGATGTTCGGCGTCAAGCGGGTTGTGGCCAGGATAAACGAGCCTCGCAATGAGGCCATGTTTCGCGATCTGGGCGTTCCAGGTGTCTGCCCTACCGATCTCGGCGCTTCGAGCATCAGGAGTATGCTCCTTACTGTGGGAATACAGACCCAGTATTCGGTTGGGGCAGGTGAAGTCGTGATCGCCGATGCAATCGTGGGCCCGGCGCAGGATGGAAAGACAGTAGGCGACATTGAGATCCCGGGCAAGGCGCGGGTGTGCGCCGTTATTGCCGACGGCATCGCACGGGTGGCAGATCCAGGGTTTAAGCTGGCTGCAGGCGACGGGCTAGTGGTCGCGGTGCGCGTTGATGCTTTCGCAACATTGCGGGATCTCTTGGAGGATTAGGTATGCGCATTGTTGTTGTTGGCGCCGGAAAGGTTGGCTACTACCTTGTCAAGACGCTAATTGATCGTGGGCACCACGTTTCTCTGGTGGACAGGGACCCGGCGAGATGTCAGAGGACGGCGGAGCAGACAGGCATCCTCACGGTGTGCGGCGATGGGACTGATCCAGGGGCCCTGGGCGATGCCGGGGCGGACGCCGCGGACGTGGTTGCAGCCGCCACCGGAGAGGATGAAGTCAACCTGGTGATCTGCCAGGTGGCCAAGAAACGGTTCGGAGTGCGGCACGTGGTCGCAAGGGTGAACAACCCGAAGAACCGGGAAACCCTCGCATTGCTGGGCGTGGACACGGCGATATCCGGCACAGCTCTCATCGCCGATGCGATAGAGGAGGGAATCACGTGCGAAGGCTGAATCCTCCAGCTGCTGCTGCTGGCGTTCTTGTTGAGATCGCAGGTGCTTTGTTCCTTATCCTGGTGGGTGCAGTCATCACTTGGCTGATCCCCCGGATTGTCAGGTAGGGGGCTTCAGTGTGAGTACGACTTCTGCATCCAGGCGTGTGAAGTCATTCGGGCCAATCGGCTGGTACACAGGCAAGATGATGCTGCTTCTGGCAGGAGTGATGGCGGTTCCACTAGTGACATCTGTCATCGCTGTGGAACTTCCGACGGTGCTTGATTTCGTATCCGGCATAGGGGCGTCGGCCTCGCTGGGGTTCTTCCTCATGATTGTGTTCCGCGGCCACGACGGGGATCTTTCCTGGTCGCAGGGGATGGTGGTCGTTGCGCTAAGCTGGCTCGCCGGCGCCGTCTTGGCTGCGTTTCCCTACTACCTGAGCGGACACTGGAGCTCTTATCTTGACGCCATGTTCGATGTGATGAGCGGGCTCACTACAACAGGCATCGTGCTCATTCAGGACCTCGACCATGTGTCAATCGGCCTCAACATGTGGAGGCATCTCCTCACGTGGATAGGCGGGCAGGGCATCGTAGTCCTCGCCCTGAGCTTCCTTTTCCGCAGCATGCCTGGGGCGTTCAAGCTGTACGTGGGAGAAGGCAAGGATGTACGGCTGCAGCCGAACGTAATCAGCACTGCCAGAGCGATTTGGATGATCAGCATCATCTACCTTGTGATCGGCACTGCGGCCCAGGGCATCGTCGGCATCGTGATAGGGCAGCCTCCAGTCACTGCCTTTCTCCACGGTATGTGGGTGTTCATGGCGGCCTGGTCCACCGGGGGTTTCACCCCGATGAGCCAGAACATCATCTACTACCACAGCCTGCTATATGAGATTGTCACGATAGTGTTCTTTCTCATTGGCTCGCTCAACTTCAACCTGCACTGGGCGGTGATGACTGGGAACCGCAAGGAATTGTACAGAAACCTCGAGACAGCAACCTTCGCTGTGACCTCGACTGTGCTCGGGGCGCTCGCAGCCTTCGAACTGGGGAAGCAAGGCGTGTATCCAGACGCCGTATCGCTATTCAGGCGAGGATACTACATAATCCTATCTGCCCACACCACTACGGGCTTCGCGAGTGTGTACGCGCGCCAGATCGTGCTGGAATGGGGGCCGCTTGCGCTGTTCGCGGCCAGTTTGGCTATGCTGTTCGGAGGGTCGGCATCGTCTACCGCCGGCGGTTTCAAGGCTATGCGGATAGGCATAGCCTTCAAGGCCGTAGCGCAGGACGTGACCAAGCTGATACTCCCGGAGTCGGCTGTTGTGGTGTCGAAGATACACATGGGGCAGGACATAGTCCTTGAAGACAAACATGTGAGACCGGCGCTGGAGATCATCTTCCTCTATGTCCTGTCGTGGTTTATCCTTGTAGCAGCGACTGTGCTTGCTGGGTATGGCCTCCCAGGGGCTGTTTTCGAGTCCGCTTCCGTGATCGGAAATGTGGGGTTGTCATGCGGGATCAGCACTCCGGCCATGCCCGCGTTTCTGAAGGTGCTCTACATTCTCGGCATGTGGGTTGGAAGACTCGAGTTCATGGCAGTGTTCGTGTTTGTCGGAAGGATCGCTAGGATAGTGGGGGGAGCGAGGGCATGAGCCGGATGCACACGGGGTCGTATGATCCCCTGAGTCGAGCGGCATTCATATGCATCTTGATTATTGCATCCCTCGCGTTGATGGCGTTGGCGGGCGGGGGAGAGTGCGGGGCCGAGGCCGGATCTGCGAAGCGGGTCAGGGTGCTAGACCTCATCGAGCACGCGAAGGAACTGGACGGCGCCATTGTGGAAATCCAGGGCGAACTGGTCGGAGACATGATGCTCAGGGGAGAGACAGCTTGGATCAACGTGAGCGACGATGGAGTCGTATGCGGGGTATGGGGGCCCGCTCTGCTTTTCGGCGAGGTGAACCGCTCCGGCGGCTGCTACAAGCGTACAGGCGACGTGGTGCGCGTTATGGGAGTGTTCCGGCGCGCAGACCCTGAGCAGGGCGGGGAGCTGGCGGTAAAGGCTCAGGATATCCAGGTGGCATCCCCGGCGGCGCCGGCGGCCAAACCTGTCGATGCAGTACGGATACGGGGCGCAGCCATGTGGGCTGGGGCTGCGATAGCCCTGGGCCTAGTCTTCGTATCCACTCGAAGAAAACCCGTTCAGAACGGAGAATAGGCGGTCGAGCAACGAATGGAGTACCCGATTGATTACCACATGCACCTAGAACGTGCCGGGATCACCCGCGGCAACGCGATGCGTTTCATTGAGAGAGCCATGGAGGTTGGTATTTCCGAGGTGGCCTTCACGGAGCACTCCCACAACTTCGTTGAGACTGCGGGGCTTCTCAGGCAGCCAGG
Source organism: Clostridia bacterium (assembly GCA_034926675.1). Lineage (NCBI taxonomy): Bacteria > Bacillati > Bacillota > Clostridia > Clostridia bacterium. Next base: position 44,435 of record JAYFQW010000037.1, read on the forward strand.
CTTCGTCTCTCGGCATGGCCACAGATTCTCAGCCGACGACTATGTCGATCTGGCATTGGGCCTGAAGCGCGAAGGGCTTCCGGTTAGGCTGGGCATTGAGTTCGATTACATCGAGGAGAGCTCAGATGCAATAGCGGAGTTCCTCAAGAGGCATCCCTGGGACGTGGTTCTCGGGTCAGTGCACTGGCTCGGTGATTGGGGTTTCGACATATCCCCGGAGAGCTGGAACGGAAGACAGGTGGAAGATGCCTACAGGCGCTACTTCACGATAGCGACGCGCGCGGTGGGAAGCGGGATCTTCGATGTATTGGGCCACCCAGACGTTATCAAGGTGTTTGGAGCAAGGCCTGGGCCGGATTTCGAGCCTGAGCTGCTTCACCTGTACGATGACCTGATCTCCGCCGCTGCTCGGACAGGCACGTGCCTTGAGCTGTCCAGCGCGGGGCTGCGAAGGCCGGTCGGCGAGGCATACCCAGATGCGAGGCTTCTGGCTCGGGCGAAGGCAGGCGGGGTCGGCATCACCCTGGCCTCCGATGCTCACGAGCCGGATGATGTGGGGTCGCGTTTTGCCGAGATCGTGGCGATAGCGCGCGATTCCGGATATTCGGAAGTCACAGGTTTCCAAGGGCGGCGCCGCAGGGCGGTGGCGCTTTCGTAGAGAGTGGGGCGGACGTGTGTCCGCCCCTTCTCAGCCGCCTGCCGAGTTTCTGCAGGTCTTTGTGGGATCGATTGCGGTCGCTAGCGGCAGTCCCTCATGAATGCTCCAAGGACTGGGCCTGGGAAGACATCCACCGCTCCGGCTGTGAAGAGGGTTGCAGGGAATGCCTGTGTTGCGGCGCCTACCCATACTCCGGGCAGTCCGGCTACTGGCGCGAGAGGCACGCTCACGGCGCCGCCGGGCCAACTGAACACGGCGCGGTATGGCTCTGATGTTGAAAGCTGCGGCAGGTTCACGCTCGATACGAGCACCTGGGTGTTGCCAAACTGGTCGGTTCTGAGCCACAGTGCTCCACCGGCATTCGGCGCATACGTTGGCACACGCGGGCTCAGCGCCAACACGCAGACCCGGGTGATCGGCGGAGGCGGAATCACTACAGTAGGCACGCATATCCGCTGCCCCACGTAGAGCCTGTTGGGGTCGACCCCTGGGTTCGCCCTGATGAGGGCGTCGACTGTAGTGCCGTATCTCCTGGCGATCAGGTAGTAGGTGTCGCCGGGCTGCACCACGTAAATGAACCCAGGGCATGGCGCTGGGCCAGGGATAGGGATGCAGATCGTCTGCCCGATCATCAAGTTGAGCGGGTCTATCCCTGGATTCGCAGCCATGAGCGCATTGACCGTGGTTCCGAAGCGCTGGGCGATGGTGTATAGGGTATCGCCCGCCCTAACCACGTATAGAGTCCCCCCGGGGCAGGTGGGGAACTGCGCTGCGTAGAACTCGTCATAGACCATTGACATGCTTCCATCACTCCCGTGTTGGTCTGGTACAGGGTATGCGGCAGTGCGACCGTCGTCATTGTGCTCAAAGTCCTGATGGACGGAAGTCCCGGTGTTGCGGAAACGCGGTCGTGGAGGTGAGGATAGATGAGAATGACAGTATCGGTCGCAGTCTGCGCCTTTCTGGTGCTGGTGATGGCGGCAGCGGCCTTTGGAGCTGGCGAGCCGGCGGTGACCGGTTGCCATCCTGATGCGGCGGCGCGTTCCAGCCCGCGTGCGCTTCCGGTTGCAGAGGCGCGGGCGGAGATGCTTCCATTCAATGTTTGGGTTGTTGCCTACGAATCGTGCGTCCACGATTCAGAGCGAGCCGCGGATTTCGGAGTTGAGCCCTTCTCCAGGTTCGTCATGGCAACCTACACGTACGACAGGCTCGGGTATCTCATTGACGAGACCATCCATGGCATTCGCGGCGTGCCGGCATCGCAGTGCGTCTACCGCCGCGGGGCAGACGGCGAGATTCTAGAGGTGCGGCATCTGGCCGACGATGGCAGCCTGACCGGCACGGAGACAGCCGAGTACTCTTGCACGGACGGCGGGGCAATTGTGCTCAAGCGCACTCTGAAGGACCCTGCGGGCAAGGCCATGGAATGGACCATCATAAGCCACGACGGTGATGGACGCGAGGTCTCGCGCGAGCTTTACGCGGGAGACGGCGCTCTCCTTCGTACATACTTGACTGCCTACGACGGACGCGGGAAGCGCGAGTCGGTCAGTGAGTATGATGCGGATGGGGTCCTGTGCTCTGAGACGGTTTGGCAGTATGATCTACTCAGAGGCACGCTGCTGATGGAGGTGACCGTTGGTCCGGCAGGCACATTCATGGCATCGTACGAGCCTGATTACAGTGGAGGCTGGAGTGTGCGGAAGGTGTTTCGGGCGAAGCCAGATGGCAGCTCGGGGCTAACCTGGGAACCGTATGAAACGGTGTACAGAACAGTTGATGGCTACGGCTGAGGCGACTAGCGATGGCCCCTAGTTTGGGGGAGAGGACGACGGCTATTCGGCTATTCAGCGATTCAGCGATTCAGCGATTCAGCGGGTCAGCAATTCGGCGATTCAGCGGGTCACGCAAAGGGCTGCGGCGACCTGTTGCCCATCTTGAGCACCGCAGCTCCGAGTACCTTACTGCAGTTGGCGTGCAGCACTGCACACGCATCTGGCCTGGCGGCCTGGCAGCAACGCCCGCGGGGATAACGACGAAGCGAGCCCCACGACGGTCGCAAACCTGAGCGCTCCCCGGAAGTCCGAGGCGGCCCGAGCGCGTTTCCGTAAGGTTCCCGGTGAAGGTGGGCGGATCTGACCCGGGCTATCCGTCGAAGTGGTCGAAACCCCTTTAGCCCCGTAACTCAATTGGAGAAATCCTGATCATTTGATACGATTGAGTTGGGGGTGCTTGATAGTGCAGGACAGACACGACGCGGTCTTCAGAAAACAGATTGTGGACGAGTGCGAAGAGGTAGGCAACATCT
>JAYFQW010000038.1 GCA_034926675.1 Clostridia bacterium
CCGCCGTCGACCACTCACGCGCCATATGTACGAAACCTACTGAGCCCGCTCGAGCATCTCCAATCTGAGTTCCTCGGCAATCTTTGCGATGAAGAAGGAGTTGGTCGGCGGCCTGCCGTTTCTGAGGTTCACTGCGTAACCGAAGATCCGGTTGATCTGATCCGGGTTGCCCTGTTTCCATGTCTTCTGGATCGTGTACCTTACAGCCGCCTCCACGATCAGCGGAGTGGTGCTGTATTTCTCAGCCACTCTCGGGTACAAGGATTTTGTGACTGCGCCGAGCAATCCGATTTCCTTCGTCACCAAGGCGATGGCCTCTTTCACGTAGCAGTAGCCCTTGAAATACGTAGGCACTCCCAGATTGTATAGGATGCGCGTCACCTCGGTCTCAAGATCGAAAGCTCCACCCCTGGTCTTTCGCTCTGTCTCCTTTGCCCTCTCCCTCGATGAGTATGAGCGATCCGCCTTTGGCTTGGGGAATGCAGATTCGCCGTCTGCCACCTGCCGGATCCGACTGATCAGATTGTCGCGATCGAACGGCTTGAGCAGATAGTAGTCGGCGCCGAGTCGTGCCGACTTCCTGACCATGTCTTCCTCCTCAAACGCTGACAGGACTATCACTTTCGGTCGCTTCTCCAGGTTCAGCTCGTTCAAGCGTGAAAGGACACCCATTCCATCGAGGTACGGCATTATGATGTCGAGGAGCACCACATCCGGGTTGGTGGCCGGGATCATGTTCAGGGCCTGAATCCCATCGTTCGCGGCGCCCACAAGCTCCATGTCGTCCTCTTCCCTGAGAAGAGCCTCGATGACTTCACAGACATCCTTGTTGTTCTCGACCACGAGTACTCTGGTCTTCTCACTTGTCAAACTTAGTCCCCCCATATCCCGTACATCTTGAGTCCGTTCTATACATCGGGATTCATAGTTTCTCCGGAGACCATCAAACTCCTCCCTAAGATGCCGGAGTTGTCACAACATTTGCTTATGTTTATCGAGACAAAGCCTCGCTTCGGCATCGATGTTTCCCAGAATTCATCGACGCCGAAGCACATATTAGTGTTGTATGCCATCATTGGACTTAACTCCGCGAAAAAGAGAATGCCCTCAGCGGAATCCGCTGAGGGTATTGCACAATAGTGGCGCGCCTAGCAGGAATCGAACCTGCGCACCCGGCTCCGGAGGCCGGTGCTCTATCCCCTGAGCTATAGGCGCATCTCAAAGTCGCTCAACTGCATTATACGCTCAGCGCCGTCCGGGTGCAATAGGCCGCCTTGCCTCTTCTCTCCTCGCCTCATACCTGCGTTACTGCCACGCCCATCATCCCAGGCCCGCCGTGGACGGCCATGGAGCCTCCCATTTCGCACAGGTACGCGGTCTCGAATGAGATGCTTCTGCTCACCTGTTCCAGCAGAGACCTGGCATCTTCTAGAGCGTTCGTGTGCATCACGGCGATCCTCTTCGCGTGTCCATTGCAGGCCACGGCGGCGAGATCCACAACTCGTCTCACTGAGGCCGGAAATGTGCGTACGCGTTCTATCGCCTCGACCAGCCCATCTCTGGTAGACAGTATCGGCTTGATTGAGAGAAGTGATGCAACCATGGCCTGCACCTGCTGCACACGGCCGCACCTGCGTAGATACTTGAGCGTGGGGAGAGTCACGAAAACGCTTGTCGAGTCCATTCCCCGCTTGATTATGTCCATAATCTCGCCTGCAGTCCGCCCAGCGCGCGCGGCCTCTGCGGCAGCGATCACGATCAGGCCAGTGCCCATGCTTGCCGTGTTTGTATCCACTATGGAAATGTCCACTCCATCGATCATGCCTGCTGCGAGCTTGGCGGATTGGCAGGTGCCGCTCCCCTTGGACGTAAGGTGAATCGACAGCACCTGGTCGCATGTGCCGACTAGCCCTTTGTAGGCATTCACGAAATCGCCAGGAGCAGGCTGAGATGTTGTCGGGAGGACCGGCTCATCAAGACGCCGGTAGAACTCCTCCCACGAAAGGTCCACACCCTCTTTGTATGACTCGGTGCCGAACTGCACCTGGATAGGCACCAAGGTGATCCCATATTCCTCAATGACATTCGGCGGGATGCCATTGGAACTGTCGGTGACGATCTTGACTCTCGACATGAGCAGCCCTCCCATTCCACCTATGTTAGACGGAAATGGAGGCGGAAACGTGTCACGCCCGCACTCCGGGGAATCACAGGCCATTCAGCCTGGTCCATTGAGCCCGAGCTATCCGCACAGCTTCCCAACCCATCATTGCCTTCCGTTCTCTGGTGTGGCAGAGAGGATGATCAGTCGGAGCCGCTTTCTTGCCCTCTTGAGCCTTCCGCGTACGCTTTCGATGGAACAGCCTAGTGCAGCCGATATCTCCTGGTACGACATGCCCCTGACCTCGCGAAGCCACAGCGCTGCTCTATCCGGGCTTGGGAGTGCGAGCATGGCCCGCTTCAGGATGTCCCTCGTCTCACACTGGATTGCGACGTCCTCAACAGCTTCAGGCTGCCCGAGAGCGCCGACATCCGCGATGGCCAGGTCTGGATGCCTCATCCAGTCCAGAGGCACGCAGCGCATCCTTGCTCCTGCTGCCCTCTGTGCGAAATCTGCAGCTACATTCGAGACTATCTTGTACAGCCACGTCGTGAAGGAACTCTCCCAGCGAAAACTGCTGATCGACCGAGCAGCCCTAAGGAGCGCCTCTCCGACCACATCCTCAACATCCTGATACGTCCCTAGGGCATGCGCAGCCATCTTCGATACAGAGCTCATGTAGCGCGCGAAGAGCTCCTCCATGGCCTGCCTGTCGCCTGATCTCACCCGGTCGCACAGGTCTCTGTCATCCTCAATCATGGCGCCCTCCTGGCCTCACCTTGCCTCGGTGATCGACGCGAACCCGCCCCCAACCGAGGCGCCCGGATAGTATCGCTCCAAAATCCCGCGGTAGTCACAGCCCGCCTTCGCCATCGCGCACGCGCCATACTGACACATTCCCACTCCGTGCCCGTAACCTGCCCCCTCGAATTCGAACCTGATGGGAGCAGCGCCTTCTTTCCCCTGTGCTGTCTCCACATTCACCACGAACACGCCGCTCTTGATCACAGTTGTACCTCCAAGGGCAGTCCTTATTGCATACTCCCCATCCAGCTGCAGGTCGCCGATGGACGTATGAACAGTAACTTGCATGGCCGCGCCCCTCGGGGTCCGGAGGTTCACTCTTACCCCCAGTATATCCGCTTTCTTTCCCAAGGTTCTCTCAATCACGGCGGAAAACTCCGCAGGAGTGTACGATGCCTTCCACCTGTATCCATTCGAACCATAGCAGCAGTCATTTGGGTTCGGCAAGCGTATGTACCGTCTCAGGGCATCCTCGCCCGATATCTCGAGCTCGGCCTGGGCCGGAGACTCCTCCTCTCCCCGTAGGCACCTCACGCTGCGCATGTATGGCGTGTCTGTCTTCCAGATACTCCCCGCGTTCTCCGTGATTCCGCCGCAGCATGCGTGGAACTTGGCGCTCTTCGCCGGAACGCCGTTATAGTACAGTGTTTCGCCTCGGGTTGCCATTACTGCTCGTCTCACTTCCGGGTAGGCGCCTTCGCGGCTCGCGCCTGCGTAAACCTGGCAGTGAGTGCCCGAGCACAGATCATACCCATCTGCCTTGTGCCGCCCGAGTGACCCCAATGCCTCAGTTCGGGAGACCACGGCCTGGGCCATGAGTGCCTCGAAAGGGGCGCCCGACCCTATCTCGTACGGCACTACTCCGACCAGGTAATCATCGATCTCCACAATGTTCACCGCTGTGAGCCCGCCGCCGGCCCTGGAAATGACCTCGAAGCTGCCCCTGTAGATGCTCGCCTGGTTCCCAAGCCATATAAAAGCCACAGCCGAAAGCGAGCCGCAATCGAGTTCCACCTTGACCGGGCTTTCCATGGCGATTCGGTTCTCGTCTTCCCCCACGTACACGATGCCGCCATTTGCGCCAGGCTCGAACATGGCCACTTGAGTCCTGATGGTTCCCGCCACTACCAGCGGCGCAAGTGAGGAGGTGGATCCCAGCGCCATCGGCGACCCCGGCGCCAACTGGGCGCCGATCCCATTACTCACTATTCCAACCCTGATCATCGGGGAGTGTGGAGTGTTGACAACGGGAGCGACGCCGCCGGATGAATCCACATCGTCTGTCGGCGGAGGTGTGTTTGAGCCGCCTTGCACGCCCTGCGATGGCACTCCATACGCCATGGAGCAAATCGAGATGATCATCGCCGCTAGGATCAATATGACAACATGGAGCTTGTCCAGTCCAAACAGACCGAAGGCCATACGCGGCCCTTTCACTCCAGACATGTTAGGAAAGCCTCCGCGGCTCTCTCTTCCGACGCGGAGAGATGCAGTCCGGCACATGGCGAAGGGAGATAGGGAATCCCATCGCCGCAAGGTACAAGATGTGCATCCCCGACATACCAGTAGCCCATCCAATGGCGGGAAGGCACGCAGCGGCAACAGCTGAGGCGCCCGCCGCCGACCGGAGCGCAGCGAATGCCAGAAGCCAGCCTACGCCGGCAGGGATGATGACCCGTGGCGCAAGGATAACGCAGGCGCCAAAGAAAACCGCAAGCCCTTTCCCACCCCTGAACCCGAACCACGCCGGTATAATGTGGCCCACTACAGCGGCTGCGCCTCCAACCATTGCGCCCGCCCCCCAACCCGAGATTAGCCCGCCAGCGACTGTGGCCAGGGCGCCTTTGCCGATGTCAAGCAGCGCCACCGCCAGACCTGGGCCGAGCCCAAGGACGCGTGCCGCATTAGTGCCGCCTGTGTTGCCCGATCCCCAGTCTCGAATGTCGAGGCCTCGCAGGAAGCACCCTACGATGACGCCTGCCGAGACAGAGCCCATGGAGTATCCGACGACGGCCGGAATGAGGAGCGTCACCTCGCCACCTCCCCGAACACGACCTCGAGCCCGTCGTGGGTAATGGTGAACACCATCTCCTTCGCCTCGAAGACCTCGCCATCGATATGGAAGGCCTCCGGACGGGAGCACTCGATTCGCAGGGAACTCGCCCTGAATGCCCTCACCTCGGGCATGGTATGAACGTGTGTGCCTTTCATCACCCTTGGGAAACAGTAGAGGAAGCGGAGCACCGGCATGTTGTCGACCACGCACATCTCGAACAGGCCATCGTCAATGGAAGCTTCGGGGCATATCATCATGCCTCCACCGTAGCTCTTCCAGTTTGTAGCAGCTACAAGAAGGGGAGAAAGCCGTATCTCGCAGTCATCTGCCAAGATTCGCATGAGAGCGGGCCTGTATGTCCAGATGGTGTTCAGTACGGCGAACACATACACCCAGACGCCCTTGAGAAACTTGAACTTCTCGTTCGCGGCCCGGGTGACCTGCGCGTCGAACCCAATGCCGAAGCTTGAGATGAAGTAATGCTCATTCACGCGGCACAGGTCGATCCTCCGCCTGTCGCCATGCACGATCGCGCGACACGCCGCCGCCACGTCATTTCTCGGAATCCCGAGAGCATTTGCGAAATCATTGCCAGACCCTGCGGGGATCACAGCGAGGGTTGCACCCGAGTCTGCGATCCCGTTGACCACCTCATTAGTGGTCCCATCCCCGCCCATGGCGGCCACAACATCGTACCCCCGCTCCGCGGCAACCCGCGCAATCCGCACGCCATCTCCCGGCCCTTGAGTCAACTCGATATCGAACTGGATTCCTGCCTCTGTAAGCGCGCGCCGAGCCACTTCTTCCTCACTTGCTGCCCGGCCGCCGCCGGCTCGCGGGTTCAGAACCACCTTCAACCGCAACTACAGAACCTCCCTGGAAGTACACGATTACTCCGAGAGAGTTTCTTCGTCAGGCCCTACTTTCCTGCCACCATCCATGGCCTCGTGCATCCCCGATGTCGGTGCGACGGCGAGGTGCCTCGATAGGTGAGACAGCCCAGCGGCGAGGTCTTCATCTCTTACCATGACGCCGGGGGGCACAGTTATTCCAACCGGTGCGAAGTTCCAGATAGCGATGATGCCGGATTCTACGAGGAGGTCCGCAACACCCTGAGCTTCAGAGCCTGGGACAGTGATGATGCCCATCTGGATCCTGAGCCTCCGCACTAGTCGTGCAAGGTCGGGAAGACCGTAGATCACTGTCCCTTCCACCTTTTGCCCGATCTTTGCAGGGTCGGAATCAAATAGAGCCACTATCCGAAGGCCGTATTCCTCGAACCCAGGGTATCGGAATAGGGCGGCGCCCAGCCGGCCGACGCCGACCAGCACCGCCTCTGTTCTGTTCTTCATGCCGAGGATCTCCTCAAGCGCCCCGAGCAGATCAGGGATTTCGTAGCCGATCCCCGCCCGTCCGAAACGTCCAATCGACGAAAGGTCCCGCCTCACCTGGGCGGAGTCAACTCCCACCCTGGCAGCAAGCTCAGCTGAGGAAACCCTCGCCTTTCCCGCCCTGGCAAATGCAGCAATGGACCTATAGTAGAACGGAAGGCGTGCGAGAGTAGCCTTTGACATCCGAATGCAGGGATCCGCCATTCAAACCGCCTCCCATACACCAACGCGTGATCAGGCCTCTATTTATCCAGCCGAGCCAGTATCTCCTCCTTGAATACGCGATCAATCTCCTCTTCGCTCACATGTGAGATAATGTTCCCATCCACCTTGATATTGGGGCTGGCATCACAGTGCTCGAAGCAGAATGTGGCCCTCAGGCTCACTCTATCGGATAGTCCGCGCTCGGCAACCCTATTCATCAAACCATGCAAGAGATCGTAAGACCCATGAAGATAGCAGCACGTGCCCACGCACACTTCCACCTCGACCTGCTCTTGCGATCTGCCGGCATGGAACCTGATTGCCTCTCCGGCAATTCGCCTGCGCACTCCGTAAGTCGTGTGCAGCGCTTGTTCTGCAGTGTCGGATCCCGGGCTTCCCAGGTAGTTCTGGTACAGGGCTGTCACGAACGGGTTATCGTGGGCCCTTCTCAGCATCTGCATCTTGTCCACATCATATAGGGCCTTAGCCCTCTTGAGCCTCACTGGGAAGTCCGACGGAACGGGCTGCCCAGCTCCACCGATGCACCCACCAGGGCAGGACATCACCTCAACTAGGTCGTAGTTGGCCTCGCCTGACTTGATCCTGCGCAGCACCTCTGCCGCAGCAGACAGGGAGTGAGCCACCGCCACCCGCACTTCCTGCCCGCGAATGGTAAGGCTCGCCTCGCGCACGCCTTCAGTCCCACGCACCGCCTCGAACACGATTGCACCGGAGGAAGCAGGCGCCTTCGCAGATGGCCATCGGCCATCTTGCGCAAGCAGTTCGCTTGCCGCCCTGAGCACCGCCTCTGCCACACCGCCTGTGTTTCCGAAGATCATCCCAGCGCCAGTCGCAATTCCCAGGGGAATATCGAACGATTCTATCTCCAAAGCGCCGAAATCGACGCCCGCTTCCCTTACCATCCGCGCCAGTTCCTGAGTCGTTATGACTGCGTCCACATCAGGCCTTCCATCAGTTGTGAACTCCTCCCGGCCCGCCTCGAACTTCTTCGCCGTGCACGGCATTACCGAGACAACGTAGAGGGATTCCGGGGCCACTCCAAGCTCTGGAGCAAGATACTTGCGGGCGAGTGAGCCGAACATCTGCTGAGGAGACCTGCATGACGACAGCTTGGGCAGCAAATCCGGATGGTACTGCTCCACGTATTTCACCCACGCCGGACAGCAGGTGGTGAACTGCGGCAGCCTCTCCCGGTTTCCAGATTGCAGCCTCTCGATGAACTCGAAAGTCTCCTCAACGACCGTAAGGTCCGCTGTGAATGCAGTGTCGAGCACCATATCGAAGCCTATCTTCTTGAGAGCCGCCACCACCTTGCCGGTCACAACCTCGCCAGGCGCGCACCCGAACTCCTCGCCGAGGGCCACTCTAACAGCCGGGGCGACCTGCGCGATTACCTTCATCGACGGATCGTGCAGGGCCTTCCACACGCCCTCAGTGGAGGATTTGATCATGATGGCGCCAGTCGGACACACGCTCGCGCACTGCCCACACTGCACACAGTCCACATCGGCCAGACGCTTGCCGAATGCAGGCATCACCATGGCCTTCGCTCCCCTGTAGGCGAAGTCGAGGATGCCGATTCCCTGTACCTCGCGGCACACACGCACGCAGTCGCCGCAGAGGATGCACTTGTTGGGATCACGCACAATCGCAGGAGTGGAAGCATCGATGGCCTCGGCTTTCTCGCGATGCCCGTACCTTACGTTTTTCACGCCGAATCTCTGGGCGAGATCCTGAAGCCTGCATCGGCCGCTCTTGTCGCACGTGGTGCAATCGCGGTCGTGGTTAGCGAGGAGGAGCTCAACGATGGTGCGCCTGATCGTCCTGAGCTTCTCCGTGTTGGTTCTCACTATCATTCCCGGCTGAGGCGGGACTGTGCAGGAACTCACTACTCCCATCTTTTCCACTTCGACAACGCACATCCTGCATGCCCCATACACCGACAGCTCTGAGTGGTAGCAGAATGTGGGCAGATCGATTCCCGCCTTGCGCACCAACTCGAGAAGATTCCGTTCACCCTCGATACGGACTGTGATGCCATCTATCGTCACGACTGGCTCAGCAGCCATTGCACACCCCTCCTTCACTTCACGAAAGTGATATTGCCCCGAACGGGCACGCCGCCTTGCAGGCCCCGCACTTAGCGCAGACCGACTGATCTATCACGTGAGGCGACTTCACATCGCCGCTGATGGCGCCCACCGGGCATGTCTTCCTGCATTTCGTGCACCCTCTGCACAGCGCAGGGTCGATCTTGTACGACTTGAACGCAGTGCAGACTCCTGCAGGACACCGGTGTTCCACGATGTGGGCAAGGTACTCGTCCCGGAAGTAGCGCAGGGTCGTGAGCACAGGGTTGGGCGCAGTCTTGCCCAGCCCGCACAGGGAACTCTCCTTAACCACCCATGCCAGCTCCTCAAGCATCGCAAGGTCGTCCATCGAAGCGCGACCGCCCACGATCTTCTCGAGTATCTCCAGCATGCGCCGAGTGCCCTCTCGGCACGGCACGCACTTTCCACACGATTCGCTCTGGGCGAAGTGCATGAAGAAACGAGCAACCTCCACCATGCACGTTCCCTCATCCATCACGACTAGTCCTCCGGAACCTACCATGGCGCCCACCTTGGAGAGAGAGTCGTAGTCCAAAGCGATATCCAGTTGCTCAGCGGAAAGGCAGCCTCCCGAAGGGCCGCCGATCTGCGCTGCCTTGAACTGCTTGTCGCATCGCAGCCCGCCCCCGATATCGAACACAACCTCGCGAAGGGTCTTTCCCATCGGCACCTCAATAAGTCCGGTGTTCGCTACCTGACCTGTGATGGCGAAGGTCTTCGTACCCGGATTGCCCTCCCTGCCTATGCTCTGGAACCACTCGGCCCCACGCAGCATGATCGCAGGAACCGTCGCGAGGGTCTCAACGTTGTTGATCGTAGTTGGCTTGCCCCAGAGGCCTTCGTTCGCCGGGAACGGCGGCCGCGGCCTCGGCATTCCCCTACGGCCCTCAATTGATGCCAGGAGCGCAGTCTCCTCGCCGCATACGAAGGCGCCGGCGCCTTCTTTGATGATCACATCGAAAGAGAAGTCGGTTCCGAACAGCCCGTCACCGAGCAGCCCCACGTTGCGAGCCTGCTTCAGAGCTCTGCGAAGCCTGGCAACGGCGAGCGGGTACTCCGCCCTGACGTAGATGTAGCCGACAGACGCTCCGATAGCGCGCCCCGCGATTGCGAGGCCCTCGATCACACGGTGCGGATCGCCCTCCATCACACTTCTATCCATGAAGGCGCCTGGATCGCCCTCGTCTCCGTTGCATACCACGTACTTCTGGCTCGCCTGCGCGTTCCTGGCGAAGAACCACTTGCGCCCTGTGGGGAAGCCGCCTCCCCCGCGTCCGCGGAGCCCACTCGCCAGCATCTCCTCGATTATCTCGTCCGGGCTCAGATCCGCGACCGCTCGCGCCATCGCCATGTATCCGTCGCGCGCCACGTACTCCCTGATGTCATCAGGATCGATGGCGCCGCAATTCGCAAGGGTCACCCTGCTCTGGCTGCTGTAGAAAGGTATGTCCTTTTCGCCTCGGTACATTTGCCCAGTGACTGGATGGTGGTACAGCAGGCGCTCCACGGTCTTCCCGTCTCGGAGAGTGGTCTTTACGATCTCCGCGACATCCGCGGCGGTCACTCCCACGTAGAGAATGGAATCCGGCTCTATCTTCACAAGCGGCCCTGCTTCGCAGAACCCGTGGCACCCGCTCTTGGTGACGGCCACGGCATCCACAGACAGGCGATGGAACTCGTTGAGCACCTGTTCAGAGCCGTTCGCCAAACAGCCTGTGCCAGCGCACACCAAGACCCGCCTTGCCCTAGACTCAAGCTCCTTCTTGCACTGCCTAACATATCCTGCGAACTCCTGTAGCGACTTCATCGCCATCTTCAGTTGTCACCATCCCTCTTAAGCAGTGTATCGATGATTATGGCGGCAGCCTCCGGAGTCATCTTGCCATGGACTTCATTGTTTATAGTGATGACAGGCGCCAGTCCGCACGCTCCAAGGCACGAGACTGTCTCCACGGTGAATTTCAGATCAGGCGTAGTGAACTTCCCGTCAGTGAGACCAACCTTAGCGCGGATGGCGTCGTAGACGGGCTTAGAGTTTCTGACATGGCAGGCCGTTCCGTCGCAGCACCTGACCAAGTACTTTCCCTTCGGTTCCAGAGAGAACTGAGCGTAAAACGTTGCGACTCCGAATACTGTTGCCGCTGGAATCCTCATCGCCGTGGAGATGTAGGTCAGGATTTCTTCTGGGAGATACCTGTACTCAGCCTGCACCTCCTGGAGGATCGGCACGAGAGCTGCCTGCTCATGCCCATGCACTTCAATGATCTCGTTGACGCGCCGGAACTTCCTCTGCGCGGTCTCCACAGGTGTCATGACGCTTCCTCCTGCTGCCCTTCACTTGCACACTCGCGTTTTGTCATTGACATTCCAGCGTCTGGATTTTGTATACATGTATACGTGTATACACACTTGTACCGAGCTATCTGGCTCATCGTCCTCATTCAGACGAAGCGGGCCACGATGGCTCACACGTGACTGCCGGCCCGGCATCTCCTAGAAGTAAGCCATCTGAGTTTCCTTTCCATTCTCCTGCAGGAACCGAACGATATCCTTCAGCACCTGCTCCTTGAGGGTCGTGCTGATGGGGAGCTTCGGATTCTGGTGCGCAGGGTTGACCGCCCTGCCCACTAGGAACACCACATGGTCCGCGTCCAAGAGAACCCTTGCAAGCCTGCTGACGCCGTCATCGCCGTGTATCTCATCCGGTGTCGATAGCCGCTCCAGCGTTTTGGAGAGAGTTATGATCCCCTCTGTTATGAGATCAATCCCATGCAGACGGGCCGTTGGCGGAATTCCTCTCTGCATGGACTTCAGATCCACCTCCAACTGCGCGCCTGTCTCTCGTGCAACTATCTTGCCTGTTGTCCCTCCACATACTACCTTCAATCCCCGCTCACCCATGAGCCTTTCGACCATCCTGCAGTCGTCCGTTGGGTCCTTGGGGGGGCCCACAGCAACAGTTGCAGTGCGCGGTTCCCGAACGGTTACTGCGACCACTGTTGCATCGTCACCTGGCTTGCCCGCGTAGAACTGGTCGCACACGCCAACCATCCACTTCGCCAATGTGGCAGCCTTCTTATCCTGCCTAGTGATGCGTTCAATGTAATCCGCGACGCTAGGCCACCGCCACCCGAGGTTGAGCACTCCTCCGATTCCCGCGTAGATCACTCCGTCGCTCACCACGAATATGTGATCTCCACTCTTGACCGTGAATCGCGCTTCGCGCACTACCTTGTCGCCGACCCGCCGCTCCTCCATGGGAATCGGTGCAACGTGCCCATCCGACACGTAGAAAGCGCCTGGGTTATCGTATTCCACAATGTAGGCATTCCCATCGCCATCGATCTGAAGAATCGTAAACGTGGAGTAGGCGACCTTCCTCACCTGACAAATGGGGAGAGTGTGACCAATGGTGTCGACCACATCCTCAATGGTCGCTCCGCCCCTGAGCATGCTCGCAGCCAGAGTGGTGGTTAGAGTCGCCAGTATGTTGGCCTTCACTCCTGAGCCAAGCCCGTCACTCAAAACGACCGTTAGCAGATCGCCCCTGCGTTCGATCTCCACACGATCGCCGCACAGCTCCTCCCCGTACTTCGAGAGCGACGCGGTGGCCGCCTCCACGTGCAACCTCTCCATTACCGTGTCAGCTCCTCATTCTGCATCTGCCGAATGAGCTGAGTCAGCAGGACTTTGGTCTCAGCCGTGGTCTCTCCGAGAAGGCCAGCTATCTCCTGAGCGACCCGCATCTGGCGCTCAATAACCGTTCCAGCCTTGGTGAGAGTCTCCTCACGCGCCCTTGCTATCGCCTGCTGCCTGTGGAAATCCGCAGTCACATCCGTGACTATCGCAACGGCCACATCCCTCACACCCACATAGAAGATGTTCTGTGATGTCCGCAGCGCTCCGTTCAAGTGAACCTCGTATTCGTTCACTGGCTCCATCGAATCGAATACCCGCTTGAACTGGCCAGGATCCATGGCCACATCCACCCGCTGGCCAAGGCACTCATCGCCGTGAAGCCGGAATATCGACTCGAATGCGGGGTTCACCGACACTATGTTCAGCCCACGATCCACTACAACAATGCCCACAGGAGTGGAGTTGATAATCTGAGCAGAAAGCGACTCCGCCCTCGCCCTCATGTACGGAATACACATCTCAAGCTCAGCCATGCCGCGGAAGACGGCCACCGCCTTGTCGCGGCAGGAGTTGTAGCCACACGCTCCGCAGTTCAGCTCGTCCTGCGCAGTAAGCTTGTCGGTCTGGGCCAGTATCCGCCGGATGTCGGCCTCGCTTGGCTGCGGAAGGCTCACCTGCCGCGGCGTGAACGAGGCTTCAAGAAGCTCAGCCGGAACGGCATCACGCCGGGGCGGCTCGTCTTCAGAACCCGTGTCGACTGCGGTCGATGCCTGACGATCACATACATCGCCAGGAGGCGCTGCCTCACCCGCGAACCCCCTATCAGCATGCTCCATGACCACACGGCGCCTGCTCCAGACGTCCATGGTAGACGTGATGCTTGGGCCCGCGATGCACCCGCCCGGGCAGGACAGCATGTCGATCAGTCGCACATCAGAATGCTCCGAAATGTGCGCAAGCGCTTCCATGCAGTTCTCTATCCCGGTGATCACCAGGTCGGCACGGGCCAGGGCATCTGTGGATCGACCTGCGGCCGCCATCATCCCGCCCTCTATTGGATACAGCCTGGCCTCCCCCGGCGCGGCGCCGTTCCACTGATCCGGCGCCTCACAGGCCGGAGAGATCCCGGCCTCCTCGAACAAGCATGCCAGCTCTGAGAAGGTGAGAACCGCGTCAACTGCGCCAGCGGTCTCCGCTCTGGCCGCCTCATCCTTCTTAGCAATGCATGGACCCGCGAACACCACTTCTGTGCCAGAGCCGTACCGCATCTTCAGCATCCGGCCGTGGGCAATCATCGGAGATGCCACGGGGATGAGATTCGGTATCAGCTCAGGATGGTATCTCTCGATCAGGTTCACTGCCACGGGGCAGCTAGAGGCTATGGCAGGCCTAGCACAGGCATCGACAACCTCGAAGCAACGCATGGCCACATAGTGCGCCGCCTCTGCAGTCTCCACCACAGCCTCAAAGCCCAGGCGTCGGCATGCAGCAGCGAGGCATCCGGGGTCAGGCAGATCGAACGAGGCCACGAAGGACGGTGCGATGGAGAGCACGGCAGGCCTCGGAGACGCTAGGATGCCGCGGACAGCCTCCACCGAGCTTCGCACCTGCTTCGCACCTTGCGGGCATACCTGCACGCATTTCCCGTCGCCTATGCACAGCTCATCCACTACCTCTGCGTGGCCGCCCGCAACACGGATCGCCTTCATCGGGCAGTAGCGCACGCACTTGTAGCAGTCTTTACAATTGGCCTTAATGGTGTTGATCAGACCCAACTCCATCGCCTCCACTCCGCTCCGTGCCTCCGATGCATCAGATCTCCGGCGTCTCCGCCACCGCCACCCTCGGCAAGATCTCTCTCTCAAAAAGCGCCTCAGCCGCCTCTGGGCTCACAGCCGAGAACATATCCTTACCGATCTCGATCGTAACTCCCTCAGTGCAGTGCTCAAGGCAGAACACCCCCTTGAGCTCTACCTGGTTCCAAAGGTTGTGGGCAGCGATAAGCTCCTGGAGCTTCTCGATCACCTCGGGCGCCCCTTTGATGTGACATGAGCTTCCCACACAAACCGAAACGGTAACCATCCCGCCCACCCCCGCACTTCGTGCAATTCATCACAATCATGGTAACACAGACCGCGCCATCATACAACCCATCTTCAGCGCCCGTCTTCAGCACCTATGGGTGTTCAATCGCTTGATTTCCGAGGTTGCTTGTGAACTGCCCGACCAGCTCCTCAATTGCTCGCTTGTTCCAGATCTTCTCCAGAGCGCGCCCAAGCATCGGATCGTTGAAGTCCTCTACTCTGTGCCTGGAGCATTGCCTTGGCATCGCGGAGGGCAGCATCCCGCCCGCCGCCCTTTCGCCCGCCGCCCTTTCGCTCGTCGCTCACAGCCGCGGAAACGAATCTGCGGTTCCTGAGATTCC
>JAYFQW010000039.1 GCA_034926675.1 Clostridia bacterium
GGCCTGTAGGTCCCACTGAGCAGCGATTGCTTGAGCTCAGCCCAATGGACATGCAAGTATGGGCGTAGTTCGCCAACTCGCATCCCATCGATCCCCGCCGCTCCTTTGTTCTGCTCCACGCGTTTGCACGCGCTTACCACATTGGAATTGGATACGATGAGCTCCATGAGTCTCTGCGCGTTCTTCCCGGGTTGCTCTGTGGTTCGCGCCGAAGAAGGGCTAGGCGCTCCTGCGGTCCCCTGCGTATTCACCGCATCCCTCCGCAGGCAGCTCCCTTGCGGGATATTCTGCTGTCGACGCCCTTCTCGCGAGCTCGGCACTTTGCTTCCCTCATTTCATGTTCAGCCCTTCCCGGACCACGACGTCATGTTCCGGTACTATGGCCTCTGCTGACTCCTGTCGGCTCAGCCGCGTCTCTCGGCGCGGGTTGCCGGGTTACCCAGCGCATCCGACAGGCCTCCCCGGGTAAGGTCATTGTCTTTCCCTCCATCAACCCGCCCCATTTACTCTGGACAGCCTTCGGCAGCAAGGACTTCGCTTTGTTAGGCAAGCTCATCCAACTGTCCCTAGCCTCGTATGGGGTTTCTGTTCGTCGGGCCGGAGGTTTGCCGTCGGCTTCCTTCAGATTCCGCCTCGCGGCGGACACCCTTGCCTTAAGCTATGGCTACTGCTGCCTTCACCATCGGGGACTTTCACCCCTCAGACAACGATCATGCCGGGCGCACCTGAAATGGAGCTCCCACCGAATCGGTGGGAGCTCCATGGCCTCCTGGTACGAATAATCGCGACAATGCAAACCGCGTCTAGAAGTTGAACTGGTCCACGTTGTCTACTGTGAAGTCAGTGGGAGGCCCCATGACTAAGGTCTTCCCATCGGGCTTAACCTCAATCTTGCCGACTTTGGGAACGGACATGCCATCGGTAATCGGCACCCCAACGAGCTTCTGATATGCTGCCCATATGGTGAAATAGCCCAGCACTGATGGATCCCACAGAGTTGCAGCCTTGAGATCTCCGGACTTTAGGTACGTCCGGGCTTCGCTCGGCACCGTTATTCCCACAACGGCAACACGGTCCTTCAAACCCTTCTCCCTCACAGCCTGAGCGGCTCCGATCGGTGCCGGGCTACTCAGAGCTATGATTCCATCTAGGTTAGGATAGGCTTTGAGAAGGTTGAGAGTCTTGACATATGCCTCTTGCTGGTTCTCATTTGTCGGTATTCGCTCTGCAACTAGCTTGAGTCCCGGGTAGACTTGCTTGGCATGCGCCAGCCCATAGTCAATCCAGGCGTTAAGGTTCTCGGCTTCCAGCCCGCCGGTGAGAACAGCGTAGTTCCCCGTCTTTCTCCCCAACTTGTCCACAAACAGATCCCATATATGCTCGCCATAGACCTTGTCGTCGATCTGGTGTACCGATAGATCCACTACCGCCTTGTCAGCAGGGGTGTCCCAGTCGAGCACTACGATGCCCTTCTGTCTCGCCTTCTTCAAGACCGGAGTAACTGCGGCAGGATCATTTGGAGCTATGCATATCGCGTCAACGCCGCGGCTGATGTAGTCTTCGATCATCTTGACCTGTACAGCGGCGTCGATCTGAGTGGGTCCCGCGTAGATAACTTCGGCGCCAAGATCAATTCCCGCCTGAAGAGCGCCTTTCTCGGACGCGTTGAAATACGGGATCCCCATCAGCTTCGGCATTATGAGAATTCTGTACTTTTTCGCCCCGACCACGCCTGTGAAAAACATCGACATGACCAGCAAAAACAGGATACTGACAGCGATTCTTCTCTTCATCATTGCCCCTCCATTCTTGATCCGCGCTACATCAGTCACCGAGTCTGCGTGCTTTCCGGCAGCATGTGCCGTTGGACAACCACACCCCCGTCCTAGTGCTCAGCTCCGGTGCCAGCGCCAGCGCTAACGTCAGCGGCTTTTGGCCTGATAGAGCCGCGAATTTGGCTGTAGCGGCTCAAAACCAGAACGGAGACGAGTATTACCCCCATGATCGCGTCCGTGATGAACCGGTTCGTCCCAAGTATGTTTAGGCCGTTCGAAATCACCTGAATAATGCATATGGCAATCATAGTCCCGAGCACGCTTCCCCTGCCCCCGGCCATGTCAGTCCCGCCCAGAACTGCAGCCGAAATGCTCTGAAGCAGATAGGAAGAGCCGAGGGTCACTTTGGCCGAATTGTAGCGGGAGATCATGATCATCGAAGCAATTCCGGCCATGATGGAGGAGTATACATACGCTTGCAGCAACGCCTTCTTTACATCTATCCCTGAGAATTGGGACGCTGTTCGATTGCTGCCGGTCATGCACATCTTCATCCCCCAAGGGGTTCGATTGAGCAGCACATGCGCTATTACCGCGGCTAAAGCAAAGATCAGAATCGGCACAGGGATCTTGGCTACGGCGCCGCTGCCAAGGAAGTAGAACTCCTCCGGGTATCCCGATATGGATCCTCCTTTGGTCAGCCGCATGCACACGCCTTCCAGCAGTATTTTCATCCCAAGCGTTACCAGGATGGGGCTGACTCCGATGAAAGCCACAATATAGCCGCTCGCTGCTCCCATCGCAGCAGCCGCAGCCATCGCAGCCAGAACCGCTGCCAGAATCGTCGCATACGTCCCCATTCCGAGATCGCTTCTCACCATCACGAAGGCGGCGATTATCCCCGATAGCGCAGAGATCGAGCTGATTGCGAGGTTTATCCCGCCTGTGAGTATCACCATCATCATCCCAAGAGTGAGAAGCCCGAACTCAGGGACTTGGAATAGAACCGTTTGAATGTTATTCCAGCTCATAAAGCCCGTCGGCGACAGGATCGAGAAGAGGATCACTACTCCGACAAGGACAGCTATGAGGACGGAATGCTGTTCCCAAGCTCGCTTCATCAAGATGCCTCCGCTTCACAGACCGACTTCAGGCGATGTCGATCTTGCACATGGATCTTTCAGTGTTCCTCCGACGAATCACATCGAAGCAAACTGCAGATAGGATGATAATGCCGACGATCACCTGCTGCCAGTATGTAGGTATCCATGCCAGGATAAGACCGTTGTTGATTATCCCGATCATGAGCAATCCCAGAAGCGTCCCGAACACACTGCCCTCGCCGCCCAGCGCATTGGCTCCGCCTAGAACTACTACAGCGATGACCTGCAGATCAAATCCGGCAAAAGCGTTCGGGTCGACCATCTTGACTATGGAGGAGTGCACAACTGCCGCGATTCCGGCCATGAAGCCGATATAGGAATAGACAAACATGGTGATCCGACTTACGTTGAACCCCGTTCTCCGGGCTGCATCGAGATTGCCGCCCATGGCGTAGATTCCTCTGCCCACCACCGTGTGGTTGAGAACGAACCAGGTGACCAAGGCTGCCGCTGCCAGGAATACGACTTGGATGGGCAACCCGAGCACAGTGATATCCCCAAAATCCTGGAACCACTGCGGCAGGTTCGTTATCCAGGTTCCGTTCGTGCAGTACAGGTTCAGGCCATTATACACACTCACTGTGCCAAGAGTCACAACGATCGGGGGCAAGTTGAAAGCGGCGATACAGAAGCCGTTTATGAAGCCCATAAGAGCTCCGAACACGCCTGCAAGGACAAACACAACAGACAGGTTCAGGTTCATGCTCAGCATGAGCCGCCCGGTCATCACAGTCACCACAGCAGTGACGGCGCCCACCGACACGTCTATTCCGCCCGTGAGAATCGCCATGAGCATGCCCATGGCCACCATGCCCATAACTGCGTTGGCTTTGAGAAGATCAAGTGCGTTTTCCCATGTCAGAAACGCTCTGTTCCTAATCGATATCGCAATGCTGATGGCCACTATGATATACAGAATATTAGCTTCTTTGCGCTTCAGGACGCCTACCATGAACTCTCACCAGCTTCAACGTCACATGTCGAGCCTGAGCCGAGAATCGCTCTATCTAGGATATCTCCCTCCGAGTAGCAGTTGCCGGCGAGCTCGCTCACGATTCGCCCTCTTCTCATGATCAATATCCGGTCGCTTATGGCGAGTATCTCGGGGATTTCCGACGATATCACGATTATGCCCAGGCCTGTTTCAGCCAGCCTCCGAAGCAGCCTGTGGATCTCGCTTTTGGCCCCAATATCGATACCGTGGGTAGGTTCGTCTATGATCAATATGCGAAGCTCGCATGCCAACCACTTGGCGATCACTGCCTTCTGCTGATTCCCGCCGGAGAAGTTGCCTATCGGCATGTGCGGATACGGAGGAGTAATGCGCAACTTATCTATCCAATGTTCTGCTATCTGTCTTCTTTTGTTCTCGTCCACAAGCCCGAGTGAATTCTTGATCTTGTCGACTATGGTGATTGTCTCATTCTCTTCAAGGGTCTTGTCCAGAGCCAGTCCCTCGATCTTCCGATTCTCGGGGACATAGCCAATGCCCATCTTCACGGCCTGTGACGTAGACGCTATGCTGACCGCGCGGCCGTCCAGATAGATCTCGCCCTCGTCAGGCTGGCTGCACCCAAACAGCGCCTGCGCGAGCTCGGTCCGACCGGACCCGACCAACCCCGTGATCCCAAGCACTTCGCCTTTGTGAAGGCTAAACGATACATCCTTGAAATTGCCTCTCTTGCTTAAGCCGGCGACACTCAGCAGAGGTTCGCCGGGCGCTTTTGCGTCATACCGTGCGTAGTGAACATTCCTGCCCACCATGTGAGATATGAGTTGAGACTCGGTGATTCCCTTCTTGTCGTAAGTACCCACATATCTCCCGTCTCTCAGCACGGTGATCCTGTCGGCGATCTCGAACACTTCGTCGAGTTTATGACTGACGAACAATACCGACATGCCTCTGCCTTTCAGAACGTTGATGGCCTTGAACACAGAAACGACATCCTCTTTAGATAGAGACGCTGTGGGCTCGTCAAGCACAAGAACCTTTGCATCATGCACGATCGCACGCGCTATCGCCACAAGCTGCTGGTTGGCCAAAGAAAGGTACCCCAGTTGCTGGCCGGGATCGATGTCCGCGCCCAGCTCCTTCAGGGAGTCCTGCGCCAGCTTGTTGATGCTGCGCCAGTTCAGGCGGAATCTGTGCTCCTGGATCTCGCGTCTGATCGCTATGTTCTCAGCGACAGACAGGTTGGGGAACAGACCCAGATCCTGAAATGTCACGGCTATGCCTTTTTCGAGAGATTCGAGAGGATTGGCGAGTCTCTCCCGCTTGCCCTCGATGATTATGTCCCCTTCGTCTGGTTCTACAGCGCCGGCCAGTATCTTGATAAGGGTCGACTTGCCTGCTCCGTTTTCGCCTACAAGAGCATGAACCTCGCCCCTGTTCATACACAGGCTCACACCGTCCAGAGCTCTCACGCCGGGATAGCTCTTCTCAAGATTTCTGATCTGAAGTATGGGCTCCACGAGAGTCATCCTCTCCATGTATCATGGACAGAAAGCCTTCATCTGCGTAGACTCTCTCACTATGCATCTGCCTTCGGCCAGGCTTCCAATCTCTCCCGCGGCGAGCAGTTGCGCCAGGCAATTGCCGATGACCGTAGCCTCCACAGGACCGGCAACTACAGTGAGCCCGGTCGCCGACGCTGTCAGCTTCGACAGCAAGTCGGCATTAGCGCCTCCGCCCACTATGTGAACTGTTTGAGTTCGTATGCCCGAAACCGCTTCCAGTTTCCGTATGACCTCGCCGTATGTCGCAGCCAGGCTTTCGTATATCGGTCACGTCTTGTCAAGTGGTGTAAATTGCCGTTGTGATTCTCCTCGCGTTCAGACTCCCGAATCTCCTCTAGCCGCCTCACGCGACCTGGCTCTTCCGATACGTGCGCCACATCTGCTGAAAGCTGATGCTGCATTCCAT
>JAYFQW010000040.1 GCA_034926675.1 Clostridia bacterium
CCTGGGCGCCAGGCAGGTCGACCTCGAGCGGACTATCCCAGTATCCGTAGACCACTCCGTTCGGCGTCTGAGTCGAATATCCATAAAGCATCTCCTGACCTGCGGGGTCGATCATGCGGGTGACCCGGTTCAGCAGGTCTTCGTGTAGTGTCCGAGAGCATCAGTGCGCGTCTCGGCCCAAACTGCGCCTGACGAGTCGCCCCAGCACACGTCAAACACGGTCGCAGCGAGGCTGCTATCCGGATAGACTGTCTTGATCCTGCGCCCAAACCTCGGCAGCGCGGCTGGCCTGCGCAGTTCGACGAACCTTTCGAGCTGGTCACACTGTTCTGCCGAGAGTGTCTATCTATCCCACTCCGTTCCGGGGAAGTAGACTTGGTATGTACCCCGTATCTCTATGAAGTCTCCCGGGGCTATTCCCTTCAACTCGGTGCGGTTTTCCACATCCATTAGGAGCCCACAATCCACTCTGAACTCCGTAGGCGACATAACGTCTATGATCTGCCCTCGGATGGTTCCTCCCGCAACATCCGGCGGCGTGGGAAATGCCTTATGAGCTGCGTAGATCTTGACAGCTTTTCCGTATACATGCCACAGGTCGACTGGAATGACAGCATCGGGCGTAAGCTTCTGCAGGGCGAATTCCATGGGCGCTTGGTAAGATACCAGAACATCCTGCCCCAGGATCGAGAGAACAGCAAGTCCTTCATAGTCGTTCGGCCTAACCAGTCTGCAGACTGTTGCTTGATATTCCACAGCTGCACCTCCCTATTTCAGACCCAGGAAGCTCTTCATTGTGCCGGGCATCATACTCTGCAGTCTGCCGTTGAACACTATCACGATTATGTCATTGAACCAGTACGCCGTCTTGCCACTCTCCCACGTCCGCACCAGTCCGCCAAGCTCGCGAATATTGTTCACGATGTTTAGAGCCGCGGCGGTGAAGTTGGCAAACCCTGCTTTGGTGGGGATCATCGCTTGAACACCTATTCCCAGCCTTTCTGCAATCTTTGTCATCCTATCTGGCCTGTCACGCCAGTATTCAAAGAAGTGCGTGATGCCCTGATTGACTCCGTCCTTGGACACTCCCCACGCTGTAGCCGCCCATCCGCCCTGGACTAAGGCTGTGAAACCTGCCATGGTCTGGCCTGCTGTAAGCGTTGCGCACGCCCCGCCCAGGCCTGCGCTGGCGGCCAGCGAAGTCACCGCGCCTCCACCAAGCCCCACGGCGCCTCCGACGACTGCGCCCTGCGCCACTCTCGTCCAGTTGATCTTTCCCTCCTGGTTGTACGAGAGTATCGCCTCGTATCCAGCACCGACCGCGGCTCCTATCGCACCGGTTATGACGAGGAGCGGACACTCGCCGTCAGGATCCACATATATGAGCGGATTCTGACGGCAGTACGCGTACCAGTTCAACCCATCCCTAGCCGGGTCGGCTGTTATAAACCTCCCCAGCCCGGAGTCGTAGTGTCTGGCTCCGAAGTAGTAGAGATCCAACGCGGCATCGAGAGGCTTTCCGGTGTACCTCTCCGCCCCAGAGGTTGCAGGGCCTGACTCTTCGACGACCAGCCCGAACGGCTCGTAA
>JAYFQW010000041.1 GCA_034926675.1 Clostridia bacterium
AAGTGCACGAAAACGGGCACAAATTAGAGCATTACTGTGATACGCTACGACTCGCAGAGATGTGATGAGGTTTTCTCCAGAGTTAAGGTTTCGGACCGAAACTGGATCAGCTGGGCTCATCCTCGTGCTGAATCGTGCGGAATGGGGGGTATATTCCGCCTCGAGTTGGCCCAGATCACCTGAAGCGGGCCCGCAAATGGAAGAGACAGGCCACATCAACATGGCTCAACGTTGCTTCGGTTTGCACTACGCCGCCAATGAGATGTGCAGCCGAAATGCCGAGTTCGTGCGGATCACCGAAGACGCAGGATTCCAGTGGTTCCGCGAGTGTGAGGTAGATCGGGAGATAGATAGGGGCAATCCTGAGCATGCTGTGATGCCATGGCTGGCAGCAGGATGCTTACTAGCTGCTCGCGAACCACCCGCGGGCTACCCGCGGGCTACTCGGGGGCTATTCGCGGGCTACTCTTCGCGAGGTCGGGACGTCCTTCAGATTGCCGATTCTGTGCGTGTTGTACGAAATCCGTACGGATCTTCGCGGAAGCTGTACGGATTCCGTACGCCTCCAGGCCCAATCCACCGCCAATCCGGTCCGAGAGAGCGTCTTTTTCCCATCTTATGCCTATTTGCGCCCCGATTCATGGCGCTCAGCGCTGTTTTTGGCTGCTGAACTCCGATTCCGAAGGCCGCACGCCCATTCCGCCTTCAGCGCCGTACGAAATCCGTACAGGTCATCGGCGCGTCCAGTACGAAATCCGTACAGGTCGCCCATCATCGGCACCCGTGACGACGCAGGGCTGGAGGTTTTTCCCATGAGGAACACGCCACATATGAAAACTCAGAGGATGAATGCCCAATGGTGCTGAATGTGGGCCATGAATACGTGGCGGGTGAATGAAGCCCTAGGCCTTGCTTACCGGAAAGGCCTAGGGCTCTTGCGCTTTCGGGATTAAGCGGCGCCGGCTTATGGCAAGCTCCTAGCAAGCTCCTGGCAAGCTCCTGGCAAGCTCCTAGCAAGCTCCTAGCAAGCGCTGTAGCCGCACAGTTTGCACTCGCTGCATCCAGACGCGTATATCAGAGAGTAGTTTCCGCACTGTGGACAAAGGTCATGTCGGGTGACGTGCTTACCGTGCCCACCATGATCCTCATCGTGGCCATCTTCATGGGAGTGGCTTTCGCTGCTGGAACTATCATCATCGGATTCAGCCGCGTCGCCTCCGTTGCCCACGAACGGGAGAGTCGCCTGCTGTGACGAGTCACACGTGCCCTCAGGCCCAGACGCGGCGGCCTCACTGCTAGCGGACTGACCAGCTATGCCGCGCTCGGGAGGAGTGGCCCATTCCGGACCCGCATACTTCGACTGGATGCACTGCTCAAGCATTCGCCCTATGGCATCCGGCACCGACAGGACGCGGTTTGGGCCGAACCCGATCTGGCCGGATCCTCCAATTCCGCGAAGCTGTCGCGCTACCTCTGTAGGGTCAATTCCGGCGCGAAGGGAGAGGGAGATGAGGCGCGCGATGCTCTCCGTGAAAGCATATATGTCGGTGCCCGCTCTTCCGATCTGGCAGAACATCTCGAACGGAGTGGAATCGTATAGGTTCATCGTGGCCCACAGGGTTCCAGACGGAGTGGCGATTCGCTTCGTGACGCCGCACAGCGTTTCCGGCCTGTCGATGGGCTGGAGACGCCCCCATAGCGTGGAATCCACGGTGTATGGCTTCCTTCCGCGAGGGGTCGGCGCCTCCTCCATTAGCTTCGGCTCCGGTTTCCGTTTGGAAGAGATCACTTCGCTCTCCCGGCTTCCAGATCTGTAAACGGTGATGCCCTTGCACCTGAGCCTGTGCGCGAGCAGGAATGCCTGCTTCACGTCGTCGCGCGTGGCGTCGTAGGGCAGGTTGATCGTTTTGGATACTGCGTTATCGATTCCTCGCTGTACGGCCGCCTGGATCCTGGCATGCCACTCCCATGGGATCTCCAGAGCTGTGCGGTACAGCATCACCATGTCTGCCGGTATACCCTCAATGCCATCGAGAGACCCGCCGTTGGCTGCGATCTTCTCCATAAGCTCATCCGAGTAGATGCCGCGCCTCTTTGCGTCGGCGAGGAACAGCGCGTTCACCTGGGTGAGGGTCTTTCCTCCCAGCACGTTCTGCTTCGTAAATGCTACGCCGAACAGAGGCTCGCAGCCTGAGGATGCGTTCGCAATCATGCTGATGGTCCCGGTGGGCGCAACAGTGGTCACAGTTGCATTACGGATCGGAGGATCGCCGGCCTTGGCGAAAACGCTATCGGCGAAGGCGGGGAATGGACCGCGCTCCACTGCCAGGGCGCATGATTTCACCTTGGCCTCCCGGGTTATGAACCTGGCGATAAGCTCCGAGAGAAGCTCGGCCTTCTCCGACGCGTATGCCACCTTGAGCATTATGAAGAGATCCGCAAGACCCATGAAGCCAAGGCCGATCTTTCGGGTGGTTCTCACCATCCGGTCGATCTCCGGGAGAGGGTATCTGCTGACGTCGATGATCGAATCGAGAAAATCGACTGCGCTATGTACGACAGTGCGAAGCAAGCTCCAGTTCACGTGGCGAATCTCATCCGCAAGCACGCCTGCGCATAGGGCGGCAAACTCGTGATCAGCCCACCCGGCATCAAGGCCAAGCTCAACCAGGACCTGCTCACTTGAGGCAGGCTCTTCCCTGTGCATCTTCTGAAGGTTGACTGATCCCAGGTGGCATGCTTCATACGGAAGGAGCGGCTGCTCTCCGCATGGATTGGTGGCGGT
Source organism: Clostridia bacterium (assembly GCA_034926675.1). Taxonomy (NCBI): domain Bacteria; kingdom Bacillati; phylum Bacillota; class Clostridia; species Clostridia bacterium. The sequence goes on from JAYFQW010000041.1 coordinate 2,786, forward strand.
TATTCTGCCAATAGCAGGTGTTGGGTTCTTCTCTTCCAGGCGATCCAGAAACACCACGCCCGGCTCTCCGTTGCGCCATGCGTGATCAACAATGAGGCCGAAGATGTCCTGTGCCCTGCGAACCCCTGCGCTCTCGCGGGTTCGCGGATTGACAAGATCATAGCTTTCATCTGCCTCGACTGCTGCCATGAATGAATCCGTGATCCCAACCGAGATGTTGAAGTTCGACAGGGCGGAGTTATCCACCTTGCACGTGATGAAGCTCTCGATATCCGGGTGATCCACTCGAAGAATGCCGATGTTGGCGCCTCTTCGCTTTCCACCTTGCTTGATGATCTCGGTTGCCGAGTTGAAGACTGTCATGAACGATACCGGCCCCGACGCTACCCCGCCTGTGGATCTTACAACGTCGCCTCTGGGCCTGAGTGACGAGAAATCGAAACCTGTGCCTCCGCCTGACTGATGTATGAGTGCTGCACCGCGCACAGCATCGAATATCCTGGGGAGAGAATCCTCCACCGGAAGCACGAAGCATGCTGCGTTCTGGGAATCGTTCGTTCCAGCATTCATCCACGTTGGAGAGTTGGGGGAGAACAGCGACTCCACGAGGAGCCAGTAGAAAAGGTTCACACGCTCCTGCTCCGTTTGGGTGTTCCCTTCGTACTGAACACCTGCTTTGGCGGCTTCCACAGCTAACCTCAGGCACATCTGCTCAGGTGATTCTGTTGCCTTGCCTTCTTTGTCTCTTAGCAGATATCTAGTCTCAAGTATCGTTAGCGCCTCAGGCGTCAGCGCCATCCGGCGTTCGAGCACAGAGTCATCGATAGGCCCCATCGATCTGCCCCCCAAGCTTATCCATCGTGTACAAGATCAGAGTCACTGATTCTGCACGTGTCCGCAATTGCCCTTCAGCGTGGAAATGTATACAAGGGATGGACGCAAAGCGCATCACACTTGATTCTAACCCATCTGACCCGATCAAGTCAATGCGGCGTGGCGGGCATGTGCGGGCCGGGCATGCTCGCCACGCCTTATCGCACACCCGTCCAAACTCACTGATGGAGAAAGCCTCCCGCCTGATCGGGAGGCCTTCTCGCGTGCGATCTATGATATCCGTGGACGTGGCCGGATGGCCCGTCCGCGGGAAGCATTAGTGCGCCACGCTTACCAGGAGTAGCGCACGGTGTAGGTGACCGTGGCTGTTCCACCGGCTGGGATCTTCGCAAGGAACTCGACCGTTTGGGAGTCGGTCTTCGAATACTTGGAGCTGGCAGAGGTGATCTCCCACTGGCTGTAGCCCCATAGGTGCTCCACCACGTTCACCTCGACTGCTTCCTCTTTCCTGTTTCTCACCTCAAGCTTGTAAGTCTCTTCGCGCACTTTGTCCGATATCTTCTTGATGTTGGTCTGGGTGCGCGAGCCTACCACATCGAATGCCGAACCCAGCAGAACTCGGACCTTTTCATCCTTAGGAGTGTGGTCGATCTTGTCCTCGCCCACGAACTCAAGCCCGCCATCGGAATCCATTTTGCTGACTCTCACGATTCCCT